>NZ_JBFLGB010000072.1:0-8569 GCF_041859915.1 Limosilactobacillus sp. | reverse complement strand
TACCGATGATGAATTGATTCAAATTAACTGGTATTTGAATTCCCGACCACTCAAATGTTTAAATTGGCGAACACCGATTGAGATCTTTTTGCGTAATCTGCGTTACTAAATTTGTTCAAGTTATTTCTTGCAATCTGCCATTAACATAAAGTCAGAATAATCCATTTGGGGTTGCTTATAGTTATCATCCGCATCCCATTCAAACCTACTCTTTCTGCTATTCGAATAGGTATGTAATTTATTCCCCGTTTTTTTAGCAGTAAAGGTAAATACATCGGTATCATAAATATATTGTAAGTGAATCTTAAATTTGTTATTCCCTAGAGTCTTCCATGTTCCGCGGGCCGCTCCTCCATAATTTCCGGAGTCGTCATCCCCTGTTTCAGGCTGTGCCCACAATACTGTACCATCCTTTTTAAAATAGTAATAGCCAGGTTGCTCATTACCATCATCGTCCGTATCGGCATCCTTATCCGCTATTTTATAAACACCACTCAGCTGCTGTTTAGGTTGTGTTACTTGCTTTTTATTTGAACAACCCACTAAAACAATTGCTAGTAAGCCAATTAATAATAATTGCCATTTGATATATTTCCCCAATTAAATCTACTCCCTAATATGTAATAACAAGCCTATTCTAACATATATAATTAATAAAACCCGGTTCTCGTCGCAATTACGCAACAAGAGTCGGGTTAATTTATCTTATTCTGCTAACTTATAATCCTCACTAGCGACATCGTAGTCAAATTCAAACCGGCCACGGTCAGTTTCTACATAAATTCGTTCGTAGGTTGGTTGGTAGCCATGCTTGTTAAGCTTGACCGCCACTTGACCATTACTGCCAACTTCAACGTAGTATTCATTATATTCACCATCTTGGTACTTGAAGTCTAAACCATTATCCTGGTAATGCTTGTAAGCACCACAGTCACCGAATAGCCGGAAGGTCATTACCTTCTCTGGCTCGTCACTAATATGCTTAACCTTGTTACCCCATGGCAGAATCGTATCCTTCTTGATGAACAACGGCAGCTTTTCAATTGGAGCGTTAACCATGATCGTTTGTTGACCCGAGTACTCTGCATTGTTCCAGAAGTCGAGCCACTTTCCTGCTGGCAAGTATACCAGCCGTTTATCCGCACCCTGGTTAACAATTGGTGCAACTAAAATGCTAGTGCCAACCATGTACTCATCATTAATCTGCCGTACCTCTGGGTCATGTTCGTAGTTCAAAACCAGTGGCCGCATTACCGGCAAGCCCGATTCAGTCTCGTGCCGTAATTGGTCATACAAGAATGGTACAAAACGGTAGCGAAGGTTTAGGTAGTCCCGGTAAATATCTAGTGTCTTCCGGTCAAAGGCCCATGGTTCCTGGTAACGAGTCCCCATTTCGGCATGGTTCCGGAACAATGGAACAAACAGGGATGCTTCAAGCCACCGGGTCAACAGTTCTGGTGTCGTGTTCTTCTGGAAACCGCCAATATCAGTCCCCGCAATCGCAAATCCACTCATTCCTAAACTATTCAATTGTGGAATTGCCAATTGCAAATGAGACCAAATCGACTGGTTATCACCGGTCCAAACGGTGGAGTACTTTTGCGTCCCCGCAAAGGCGGCCCGGGTAATAATGTATGGGCGCTTCCCAGTTGCTTCTTTCATTCCTTCATAAGCAGCTTGGGCTTGCAGGTGGCCAAAGACATTGTGCATTTTCTTATGGGTTGCCTTCTTTTCACCATCATGGAAGACTAAATTACTTGGCAATTCTCCATCAAATGATGCTGGCTCATCCATGTCATTCCAAACACCGCAGGCTCCCATGTCAGCAAAGAATTTAACATGCTTTGCCCACCATTTGCGTACTGCAGGACGACCAAAGTCTGGGAACACCGCATCGCCTGGCCATACCCGACCAACGAAAACAGAGCCATCTGGGTTTTCAACAAAGTAACCCTTCTTAACCCCTTCCTCATAAATATCGTAGCCATCTTCATCCTTCTTGACGCCGGCATCAAGAATTGGCATCAAACGAATCCCCCGCTTCTTCATTTCAGCGACGAACTTCTTCGGTTCCTTAAACTTGGTTGTATCCCAGGTAAAGTCACGGTAACCACGCATATAGTCAATATCTAAGTGGATAACATCGATTGGCAAGTGGTACTTTTCAAAGCCATCAGCGATTGCCTGAACGCGCTTATCACTAGTGCTGTAACCCCACCGTGATTGCTGGTAACCCAATACCCACTTTTGCGGCAACGGCGTTACTCCGGTTAAGTAGGTGTAGTTTGCAACTACATCCTTCAACGTATGACCACCCAGAACATAGTAGTCAACGTTACCGTCGTCGGCAGAGTAGAAGTAGTAATTCTCGCTTTCCTTTCCTAAGTCAAAGTGGCTCTTGTATGTATTGTCAAAGAACAATCCATATGGGTGGCCATCCTTCAATCCGTACATAACCGGAATTGACTTATAGATTCCCTTAACTGACTCGTTGTGTACCTGACCAAAGTCAACATTCCAGTTATCATAATCATACCCACGCTTATCAAGGAAGCCGGGCTTGTCACCTAAACCGTAAAAGTGTTCATCAGAACTAAGTGATTTAATTACTTCATAATAACCATCGTGTTCCTTCCCTAACAGGTCGATATTATGTCCTTCCGCAAGAACGGTTGACTTATGCTCATCATCAAGGTCATTTGGCAGTGGTTGACGTTTCCCGCGGTAATCCAGTACGAGTGGATTACCATCGCCATCATAAAAATCAACATGGTGACCATCGTATGCTTTGACAACTAGGCTTGGCGTCCGTAATTCAATGTGGTCACCCTTATCATCAACAGTGTAACTAGTCTTATGGTGCTTGTCACCATCAATTGCATATGAATTGGTATCACAGCCCCGGTCCTCAAATACTCGGATAATTTCGTTAGTGTAAACATCAAGTACTAGGTTATGGCCATCGGCATACTCTAACGTTACCTTTGGCGCACTATTTTGATAGCCCGTTAAACGATTAGTCATTTCATGTCTCCTCTTTCTGCATATCGTAGTGCAATTCCTTAACACCTTCACTCTACCACTTTCTGCAAACGTTTACAAACATTATTTTACTTGAATGTAAGCGTTTGCCGTAAAAAGAGTTTTAGCATATAATGTAATTAGTTACAAATTGAGAGGATAAGTAGTATGAAACCAACAATCAAAAACGTTGCAAAGGCTGCAGGGGTATCTACCGCAACGGTCTCCCGCGCCCTCGCGAACAAAGATAATTTAATTCGACCGGAAACTAGCGCACGGGTACGCAAAATCGCCCAGCAAATGGGTTACCATAAAAACGTCGCTGCTTCTCGACTAGCTTCAAACATCACCAAGACAATCGCCGTGATTATTAATTATACGCAGACCGACTTTTGGCAAACGATTCTTGATGGCATTTTAAAGCGGGCACATGAACGCGGTCATAAGGTAATCATCTTCTCCGCTGGTGAGCACGACCCACAACGCTTAAACGAAACCATTAACGAGGCACTAGAGCATCAAGCAACCGGGATCCTTTTAATTTCAGGAAGGATCGACCACCAGCAGGTTAATACCCTTAGTAACGCGCATACTCCCTACCGGTTAATTTCTATCTACAACCTCCGTCATCCGGAACATCGTTTTATTTCTTCTGACGATGTTAAGATTGGTATTGAAGCAACCAACTACCTACTACAAAAGGGGCACACTAAGATTGGCTTAGTTGGAATTGATCATTCTTCGACTGGTCAGCAACGACTCTTTGGCTACCAAAAAGCAATGACCAATGCCGGCTTAATAATCGACCCCGGCTGGATTCACTACGGTAATTATAGCTACGAGAATGGTAAAGAGCTTTTTCAGGAGATTCAGGGACGGGGCTTAACGGCCGTAGTTGCTGGTAGTGATATGATTGCGGCCGGTTTAATTAAGGAAGCCGCCAGAAACGATGTTAAAGTTCCGGACCAACTGTCGATCATCGGGATTGATGGCTCAATAATTGATGAAATAATTACTCCCGAGCTTACAACTGTTAATCAAGACTTCTTTAAGATGGGAACTGCCAGCGTTGATAACCTTCTTGACGATGACCAATCGTTATTTATTCCGACCAAAATAGTTGAACGTGCTAGTGTAAAAGACTTAAATTAAAAAGATTACTACAAGTGAACAATTGCAATACTAGAAGGTGGCCCAAGCCTCAACTAAAAAGCTGAACCTTGGGCCACCTTTTTCTACTCTACATAATATTACCCTTATAACTTAAAAAGCCCCCGCCAGTATAGAAACACTGACGAAAGCTTTTTTGAATTAATTAGTTTTGTGATTCTGCTGCCTTTTGAACCGTAACCCCTTCGTGAATCCGTGGAACTACTAAGGCACCAACAAGAAGTGACAAACCAGCAATTAACATCATCATCGTTTGGTTGTGACCAACCAGTGGGAAGATAATGAAGCTGCATAGTGAAGCCAAAATTTGTGGAACACAGATTCCAACGTTGAAGAGTCCAAGGTAGGCACCTTCATTCTTACCGTTCAGTGATGAAGTCAATAGGGTGAACGGAATGGTGTTGATACTGAAATTGGCAATCCCAAAGAGAATCATTGCAATAACTGATAATGTCTTTGAAGTAATGAAGGCCATGCTGCCTAAACCAATCGCGCCAAGAATCATCCCGAATACGTACCACTTCTTCCGGGAGTTAGCCTTTGCTTTGGCATAAAGCAATCCCCAGACGATTCCGGCAATACTGTAAACGGCGGTTAAGATACCATACCAGTTACCAGCAGCTTGGTAACCTGCTGAAGAAACATCAGTTGTGTGCCAGATGTTCTTTGCAACAGTCCCCGTGGTGTAAGTCCAAACATACATAATTGCAAACCAGGAGAATAATTGAACCAGGTTAATTTCCCAGAAGGACCGTGGTGCCTGCTTAACTAGTTTCCAAAGGCTAACCTTTTGGTGGACTTCGTTAACATCAATCCGGTGGTAACGAGCATAAGTCTGCGGGTCATATTCCTTAACGTTGAAGACCGTCCATAAACCAGTAATCAGTAAAACAGCGGCGGCACAGAGGTAAGCCCAGATAACGGTGTGCGGAACAACACCCCGCTTAGCCGTGTTTGACATACCACAAGCAGTAAAGATAAATGGCAAGACGGTTGCAAGAATGGCACCACCATTAGAGAAGACCTGTTGCCAGGACCAGGCAGCGTTCTTTTGCTTGTTGTTAACCATGTCACCAACCAGCATCCGGAGTGGCTGCATGCAGACGTTAGAGAACAGGTCCATGAAACAGATAGCAACGGCGGCATAGGTCATTGCGGCCAGCGAACCATAGCCGAAGCCAAAAGAACCAGAGAATGGCAGCATGATTAAAACTAAGGCAGCGATTGGCGTCCCAAAGAGCAGGTATGGGAGCCGCCGACCAAACCGATTCCAAGTCCGGTCAGACATTTGCCCAAGAATTGGTTGAACAATCATCCCCATCAATGGTGGGAAAATGAAGAAGAATCCAAGGCTATTAGGGTTAGCACCAATTGTTTGACAAATCCGACTCATCTGGGAGCTTTGCAGTGAGAAAGCCATATTGATGCCGAAGAACGCAAATGTAATTGAGAAAATCTGTGTCTTGGTTAGACCCGGCATCCCAGAGTCGAGGTCCACCCGGTTATCTTCATTCGTCTTTTTATCCATGATTATTACCTCTTATCTAAAATTGATAAACCTTTGCTTCATACGGCCGGATGGTGGCACCAGCATCATCTTCATAGTTAGAAATTAATAACGAAGCGTCTTCTGGTACATCATAGTGTCGTTCTAACGTCTTATTGGTGTAATTCAAGATGACCAATAGCGTTGTCTGATCATTCTGCCGTAAGTAAGCAAAAACATCGGGATCTTTTTCATTGCCATCAACTAACTTGTATGAGCCATTAGTAATTACTGGCATTTCGTGACGGAGCTTAATCAGCTTCTGGTAGTAATAGAAGATTGAATTCCGATCAGCCAATGCTTGTTTAACATTGATGTCTTTGTAGTTCGGGTTAACCTTTTCCCATGGCTTACCCGTGGTAAAGCCAGCATTGGCGGTATCATCCCATTGCATTGGGGTCCGGGCGTTATCCCGACTGTGCATCGCAATGTACTTCATCATTGTCTTCCCATCCAGCAGGTGCTGGTCGTCGACTAATTGATGGTAGGCATTGATCGATTCCAAGTCAACGTAATCAGCCAACCGTGAGAAGTAAGCATTGGTCATCCCAATTTCTTCCCCTTCATAAATGTACGGCGTTCCTTGTTGGAAGTGGAGCATCGTCGCTAACATCTTAGCCGACTTAACCCGGTTGTCTTCAGTCGTGTCATCACCAAAGCGTGAAACTACCCGTGGCTGGTCGTGGTTGTTCCAGTAAAGCGAGTTCCAGGCCTTGCCAGCCAGCTTTTCTTGCCACTTAGTAAAGTTATCCCGGAGGTCACTCAGCTTCGTCTTTTGGTCGTACCACTTACCAAGCGCTGGGTTTGGGTTAGCATCCAAGCCCATGTGCTCAAACTGGAAGACCATATTCAATTCGGTATTTTCCAGATTAGCGTACTTTTGTGCATCTTCTGGCGTTGCACCAGGTGTTTCACCAACCGTAATCATCTTGTGCTTACTCATGACGTTTTTGTTCATTTCCTGCAAGAATTCATGGATGCGGTGACCATTAGCAACAATTGGCTCAACATTGGCATATTTCTCATCCGGCGCCTTCTTACCATCCGGCAGACCTTCCGGCTTAGAAATTAAGTTGATCACGTCCATCCGGAAACCATCAACCCCCTTGGCAGCCCACCAGTTCATCATGTCATAGACGCTGTGACGCACATTAGGATTTTCCCAATTTAAGTCAACTTGCTGCGGAGCAAAGAGGTGCAAGAAGTACTGGTCAGTTTCTTTATCATATTGCCATGCCGAACCGGAGAAGTATGAACCCCAGTTATTCGGTGCCTGGCCATTCTTGCCGTCCCGCCAGATGTAGTAGTCCCGGTAAGGGTTATCCTTACTCTTCTTAGACTCTTGGAACCACTTGTGCTGGTCCGAAGTATGGTTGACAACTAAGTCCATCACTAGCTTCATCCCCCGCTCATGGATGCCATCAATCAATTTCTGGAAGTCGTCCATGTTGCCAAGCGTGGGATTAATTGCTTGGTAATCACTAATGTCATAACCGTTATCAACCTGAGGTGACTTATAAATCGGGTTGAGCCAGACAATATCAACCCCCAGCTTTTGCAGGTAATCAAGGCGGTTAATGATTCCGCGCAGGTCACCAACCCCGTCACCATTACTGTCTTGAAAACTCTTTGGATAAATCTGATAAACAACTGAATTATTCCACCAATGCTTATTTTCCATTGCTATATCAACCTTTCAATTCCAAATTCAATTAAGACTATGCAATCGTTTACATTTCCTTACAGTCATTATCTTAACACCTTATCAGAATAATGCAAGCGTTTACAAAAAACAATTTGAAAACGAGTACATTTAAGATACTAAAATACACAAATGGTGAATTATGTTTATAATAAGGTTATAGATAAAGGAAGGGAATTATTATGTTCATCAATATAATCAGTATTCTTTTAGTGCTATTGTTTGCTTACGGACTTATTAGGAACTTCCGGCTTGGCAACTATGCCTATATAAAATATCAGTTTTATAAAGTGGCTAATCTACAAAATCATCTTTATTGATTCTGTAGATGTGATAAGTTTTTTCTACTTCAACTCCTACTCCATACTGAGCCATTAGGTTGGTGAGCATTTCACCATCAATAGTCGTAATGTTTAAGTTTTGCGCTGCTTCTTCTGCACCAGTAGTAAACGATGATGTGGTAATAAATACACCTCGATCAGTGTGCTTAAGCTTAACCGCACCGCTAAATGATGCAATCTCAGGCCTACCAACTGGATTGCTTGGTGCATATCTCTTAACTTGCAGATAAACCTTTTGGAGGCCTAATGCATCTTGATAAATCACACCGTCGATACCGTTATCATTGGACTTTTGAGTAACAATTGATTGACCATTTGGCCCCTTATATCCCATCTTATTTAGTAATTCAACCATAAGCTCTTCAAAGGCATACGGATTCATCTGAGCCAATTTTGCAAGTAATTGATCTTTCAATTCATCTACTTTTTGATTAAACCAATCTTGGATTAAATCTTCATTAAATGAGACCAATGTTTCTGAAGTATCGCTGTTATCACTTTTAATTTTAGCTAATTTAGCCTGGTGTTGCTTATGTAGCGGCTCATCATGAACAACGGTCCTACTCAAATTAAGACCATATTTCTTCCAAGCATCTTTGCCAAGCTTGGTTATCTCATACTCGCCTCGTCTTGGTGAACGTAAATAACCCGCAATTTTTAAATCACTAAGTGCAAAGCCAGCACGATTTTTGGCAACATTACCAGTAGATTTTGAGTTATACTCCCTATTCCTTAGTTCGTCAGGAAGGTTTAATTCGTCTACAGCTGCTGTTTTTATTGCATCAGCTG
>NZ_JBFLGB010000071.1:0-8720 GCF_041859915.1 Limosilactobacillus sp. | reverse complement strand
TGAAGCTTCTGATTCAGAGGCTTTTTGTCACAACCCCGTGACTGAACGTACCACGCTTTTCTTTAGCACGATGACGACGAATTCCATGATCAGGCAAATCGGGCAACTGTATATCAAGCCATCCTTGATCAATCCAGTTATAGACCGTCTTGTAGGCAATCCCCACCACATAGGCAACTTGTTCAGGGGACCACTTCTGGACTTGAATCTTTTCTTCAATCAAGTGTTTAAGGTTTTTAGTGAGCGAAGACTTCTGCCCCCGTTGACTAACCTTGCGTTCAAAGTCAGTTTGCGCTAGCTCAGCCTGGTACTCACTATTTAGCCGGTGAAGTTCGTTAAAGACTGTGGTTTTACTAAAGCCTAAGTAATTAGCGATGTATCGCAAGGAACGTCCTTCATTATGAAGCGTTTCAATGACAACACGGTTCTGGAATGATAAAATAGTGGTGCTCATCAAGGTCCTTCTTTCTAATGGATTGTACGGTAACACCATTAAAGACCTTGATGGGTTTTTCTGTCTACTTAAATGTTCAACTTAAATTTTACAATCTACCATTTTTATAGTGAGGAAGCTCAGGATCACGGCCAATTACCGTAATTCTGGGCTTTCAAGTTTCAGTTAGCGTATAATATGAATATAATGACCCTTTACAGTTGAAATGAGGGTGAGAAAAGACTTTATTTTCTCACCCTCATTATTGTTCTCGAATGGTTATACAATAATTGTGATGGAAAATTAGGTTAACGCACTTCATATATCCATTTTGTGAATATTTACTGGCTTTCGTTTGAGACTCATTCGGATGATAGCGAATAACCATTTTGTCATCCATCCTTTACTTACTTTTTTCGAGAAATCAATGACTTTATTACTACAGTGTGAATAAATCGATAGTAAAATGATAAGAAGTCACAAAGACCTAAATATCAAGCGCAACTAAGGAAGATGACAATGACACAACATATTACAATTACAGAAGTCGCTAAAGCTGCTGGCGTTTCAGTAACTACCGTTTCGCGGATTCTTAATGGTCACTATGAAAAGATGCGGCCAGCAACTCGAAGACGAGTTGAGAAAACAATTCGAAACCTTAATTTTGTTCCCACAGCATCAGCCCAGCGTCTTCGGCAGACACAAAGTTATGTAATTGGTATCCTGGTTGGAGATATTTCCAATCCCTTTTCATCCCTTCTTGCCAAGGGAATTGATGATGTGTTGCAGGGGGCAGGGTATGATATCTTGTTAATGAATACTAACAACTCAATTGATACTGAAGCACGAGCATTAGAACGACTATATCAGCAACGGGTTGATGGAATCATTGTCCAACCAGATTCACGCCAGTTTTCGCAGTATGAATTAGCGATAAAGAATAAGCTGCCGCTTGTTGTTGTTGACCGGGAAGTTGATGACCAACCCCAAACTATTGGGAAGGTGACCAGTGCTAACCGAGATGCTTGTTACCGATTAGGGAGAATTCTTAGTCAGCGTGGCTATAATAATATCTTGACTATTAGCGCCCACTATGCTGAAGCATCAGGCCAAATCCCGCGAATTGCTGGCCTTAAACTAGCGGCGGAAGATAATGGTTTAAGTTATCATAATATTGAAACACGTGGTCATAACAGGCGATGGTTAGCTAAAACATTCTTTAAACAATTTAATGCTTTGGGTGGTCGTACAGCTGTTGTATCACTAATGGGCCCTGTCCTTTTCGACCTACTCAGTATTTTTAAGGACCTTAATCTGACATTTCCCACAGATTTAGGCCTCGTTAGCTTTGATGATTGGGAATGGTCACAGTATGTCGGTGATGGGATTTTCCTTCTAAAGCAAGATATGGAGCTGATGGGGAACATTGCCGCTAATAAACTCCTTACCCAAATAAAAAAAGGGGATAATACCAGTTCAACCACTTTTCTTCCTGTTGAGATTGTTGCACGTCATTCACTTTAGGGTATAAATATACTTTGCTTAGGCAATTAGGTATTAAGGAACGCTAACTAGGTTTATTGGCTCTTTATTCAACATTAATAAAAAAGGACATTCAGTGGTGCTACTTTTTTAATTTGACAACAGAATGTTGATTTAAGAACTTCAAGTTTATAGTGACGGCGGATTATTATAAATAAGGTAGATTCAACATGCATAACTTAATTTTTCTTACAGATTTAACAGGAACTAACTTAGACCCCTATGTGCGGCTCAATGAAGCGCAGCTTTTTCACGCTCGGGAACCTCAACCGGGCTTATTCATTGCGGAAAGCCCTAAAGTAATTGAGCGTGCCTTGCGGGCCGGCTACCGGCCGGCTACGCTTTTGGTGGAAAAAAAGGATTTGACACGTGATTTAGCCGACTTGGACCATGAAATGGCGGTCAATAAAACAACGGGACTCGGTCAGACACCAATTTATGTCGCTAGCAGTGACCTTCTTCGTCAGTTGTCCGGCTATAATCTTTTGCGGGGTGCGCTTGCAGCAATGTATCGGGTAAAACGACCTTGTCTAGCCGAGTTTTTGACCAAGATGCCACCCATTCATCCCCGGATTGCGGTTCTTGAAAGCGTGGTTAATCCAACCAATATTGGGGCAATCTTTCGTTCAGCAGCGGCACTGGGGATAGATGGAGTAATTGTAACTAGTGATTCTGCCGATCCGTTTTATCGGCGTGCTTCTCGCGTAGCAATGGGAACTGTTTTCCAAGTACCGTGGACCTATATAGATGCTAAGTCCTGGCAAGCCGAAGGGGTTAGCATCCTTCATCACTTTGGCTACCAAACGGCTGCGATGGCATTACGTCATAATACTGTTAGTATTGATAATCCCCAGCTGGCTAAGGTAGATAAACTTGCAATCGTTCTTGGTTCGGAAGGCCCCGGATTAAGAGAGAAGACAATTATGCAGAGTGATTTTACAATTAAAATTCCGATGGCTCCGGGGGTCGACTCTTTAAATGTTGCCGCTGCCTCAGCCTTAGCTTTCTGGGAGCTGGGGAATCAAAAGGCCCGGTAGCCGCTATATTGAGTAGACCGGTGATGTGGTCCTAAGTCTTTCGTACGTTAGAATTAAAAAGCGTTCGAATTGAAATAAAAGCGGGATTCTGTATTCTATGTCGGCCACCAATTAAGTAAGCAAATCTTTGTACCCAGCAAATAATATAAGATACACTAGGCCTAATTAATTGAGGAGGGATTGGTATGAAGAAGTATGACGAAATCTTAATTGGCTCTGGCCCCGCTGCTTATAAAATGGCCAACCTATTGGCAAGAACTAGTCATAAGGTATTAGTGATTGAGGGCTTTGAATATGGGGGGACTTGCCCTAACTATGGTTGTGAACCGAAGATTTTCCTTGAAGGAGCAGTCCGAACTGTCCTGCAATCTCAACAGCTTCTTAATCATGGTATCGGTCAGCCGGCACAGCTAGATTGGCAAGCGCTGATGCGGACTAAACTGGCACGCTTTAATCCGTGGCCAGCTGAGACGCGGGAAATTATTAAGCGTAATCACGATATTGAAGATGGCTATGCCCACTTTGTTGATGACCATACCATTATGGTCAATGGTTACCAATATCAGGCTAATCACATTATTATTGCTACAGGGCAAGCACCGAATATTCTCGACATCCCTGGGAAGAAATATTTGCACACGAGTTACGACCTGCTATCCCTTAAGCAACTTCCCAAGCGCATTGCTGTTATTGGAGCAGGTTTTGTCGGCCTTGAATTAGCAACCCTGGTCGCTGCAGCTGGAGCTGATGTAACCGTGATTGTTCATTCTGACCGGGTTCTCCGTGATTTTACTGCGGTTGAGGATCGGGCACTGGTTGAAGCAATGCAAGACCGGGGAATCCAATTTAGATTTAATACTGTCACTAAAGCGGTTAGTCAAACCGCGGCTGGCTTGAAAATTGTCACCAACCAGGGGTCCGTTAAAACTGACTATATTCTTGATGCCACGGGACGGCGCCCAAATGTTGAAAGACTAGCGTTAGCAAACACCGGAATTAAACATGATCGCCACGGGATTAAAGTTGATGGGCACTTGATGACGAGTGTCGATGGCGTTTACGCCATTGGGGATGTTGTGAGCCGTAAGCAGCCGAAGTTAACCCCAGTAGCTGAATTTGAGGGTCACTACCTCTTTGACTACTTAACTGGTAAGACTAGCCAGGAAATAGTTTACCCAATAATTGGGCAGGCAGCCTTTACCTTTCCCGAAGTTGCCCGGGTTGGAGTTAATGCTGATGATGTCGCTGATAATGCTGACTATCGGGTCAAAATGGTTCCCCTCAAATACGGGAGCTTATACGCCGGACAAAATGACCAGGTTAGCACCTTAACACTGGTATTTAAGGGCCAGCAACTAGTGGGTGTAAGCGAAATTGGCGATTATGCGGCCGATGATATTAATAACTTTTTGCCAATTATCGGCTTGAAAATCAGCGGGGAAGAATACCGGAAGAGAATACTAGCAATTTATCCGACCCTTGGCGACAAGGTGGCGGGACTATTACCCTAGTTTGTGATATGAAAAAAAGAGGTTAAACATGCAAGACATCTTAGTAAAATTAAAAACAGAAAATGACTTATCGAGGTATGCTCTTGACGAGGTCAAAGACGAGATTGCTAAGTTTGGCAGCATAAGTCCTCAATTTGTTCACACCCTTGATGGCCTAAGACGTCTTTCTGGAAACGCTGCCCAGTATGGTGTCAACGCTACTAAAACGGTGCCGTCAGTTTTAAAAGGCAAGCGGATTGCTTTTCTGGGGAGCTCCGTGACCTTTGGCTATGGTGCCCTTGGCGAATCCTTCGTCGATTATTTAGCCAAAAGGGATGGCATACTGGCGATTAAGGAGGCGGTTTCTGGAACAACGTTAGTAGACCAAAACACCTTCTTCCCCCATGATTCCTATGTTGCCCGTCTGCGCAGTATCGACAAGGCAGCAAAACTGGATGCCTTCGTCTTACAGCTATCTACAAATGACGCTAAAAAGGCCCCTAATCTGCTTGGTAAGATTAGTTGTAGTGATCAGTATGATGTTAAAACAATTACAGGAGCCATTGAATATATTCTCAATTACGTAAGAGTATGTTGGCACGTCCCAGTATTTATATACACTAATCCCCGCTTTGATAACGAACTTTATGCGCAAATGGTTAACCGTCTCTTTGAGCTGCAGACCAAATGGCATTTTACAATCATTGACCTTTACCATAATGAGGAAGTACCGCATGGTGAGGCTTCACTATACATGGCTGATTCAATTCATCCAACCCGCGCCGGTTACCAGCAAAAATGGTTACCAATTTTTGAAGAAGCGTTAGGGAGAATTTGCTAATTCGAAAAGAAAGGGTGGATAATGATTGACAGCGATGCGGTAGCGCTGGACGACTTCATAGATTTAATGTAGAAGGAAGAAGGAATATGCCACGAAATTTATAATTGCTCCAGACTCTTTTAAAGGCGGCATGACCGCTAAAGAAGCCGTCAAGGCAATGGCTAGGGGGATCAAAAGAGTTTATCCAGATGCTGAATACGTTTTAGTCCCTATGGCTGATGGTGGTGAAGGGACGGTCCAGTCCCTGGTTGACGCTACTGCAGGAAAACTGGTTACCGCAAAAGTTCATAACCTCCTTAATCATTTAGTTGATGCGGACTATGGATTACTTGGGGATGGCGAGACAGCGGTTATTGAAATGGCGGCCGCAAGCGGGATTCAGTTTATCAATGCTAAAACAGCGAATCCCCTTGTTACAACCACCTATGGTACGGGTGAACTGATCCTTAATGCTATTAAACGGGGAGCCAAGAAAATTATTATTGGAATTGGTAGGAGCGCAACCGTCGATGGTGGTGCCGGGATGGCCCAGGCCCTTGGTGCCCGACTCCTGAAAGCTGACGGACAACCAATTGGGTTTGGTGGTGGTGGGGCGCTAGCTGAACTAGCGCAGATCGATACTTCACAGGTTGATCCACGTATCGCTAAAGCAACAATTGCGATTGCCTCAGACGTCACGAACACATTGACTGGTCCCAAGGGCGCCGCGCCTATTTTCGGCCCCCAAAAAGGAGCAACTCCGGAAATGGTAAAAATTCTTGATCGAAACCTTCACCACTATGCCGAAGTGATTACCAGAAGGACCGGTCAATCAGTTGAGAAGCTCGCCGGGGCCGGAGCAGCTGGTGGACTTGGGGCAGGACTGTTAGTGTTTACCAATGCTCAGATGCAGCATGGCGTAGATTTGGTAATTGCCCCTACAAAATTAAAAGAAAAAGCTGCTGATGCTGATTATGTTTTTACCGGTGAAGGGGGGATTGACTTCCAGACCAAATTTGGCAAGACCCCCTATGGCGTTGCAAAGGCATGCAAGAGTGTTGCCCCCAAAGCACCGGTGATTGTCTTAGCTGGTAATATCGGTAGGGGGGTAATAGCCTTTATACGACAGGTGCAATTGATGCGATTTTTGGAACTCCTGCTGGCGCTAAGTCATTAAAACAGGCTCTTTGTGATGCTCCTAATGATATTGCCCAAACTGCGGAAAACGTTGCGCGTTTGATTAGGGTAAGTAATTATTAAAGAAAAGAAGCTGGAAAATTTTAACTTTTCCGGCTTCTTTTTACATATATTAGTATATGGATTATTTTAATATTAGGGCAAAATAACTGCAAAATATTAATAAATTTGTAACTTTAAGATTAGTAACCTTATTAGATCATTATAACGGGGAGGAGAACGTTGATGAAAAAGCACCTATTGATAATTACTATCATTTTGGTCGGGATATTGCTCTTGCCAGTGCATGTTGCGGCTGATAATGTTTTAACGGCGGGGCAGCCATCGGTCTTTGATGCTCCCGACGATGGTCAGCTTTCCGTATATGACGATTCATCTCAGGCGGTCCAGGCGGGTAAGCACCGCCTTTATTTACCAACTAATACACCGACCCCGATTGAAAATTACCGGTGGCCGACGCGTAAACTTAAGATTTATATGGATACTTCAGACCGGCCAATTCAGCAGGCCTTTAAAGGGGCGGTTCAGGCCTGGAACCGTACAGGGGCCGTGCACATTAAGTGGTGTCGAAATGAAAGCCAAGCAGACATTATTGCCCGTGATGGTGCCCTTTCTAATACCGGAGCTGCTCCGGGAGTCGGCTATGTTTCCGCCCAGCTGGGGTCGACGAATACGGAGTATAACCCTGATACCAACGCCTTAATTCAGGCGCGGTCAACCCTGGATGCTAGTCACCTGGACTACGCCAGTCGCTCTTTTCGGACGGAGGTTGCTGAACATGAGCTGGGTCATGCATTGGGACTGGCCCACGCTCCTGAATACGTGCATAGCGTGATGATTCCCCGCAACATCCGGACGGGAATTACGCATAATGACCGTAAGACGCTACGCCAGCTGTACGATGTTGGGAGGTAGGTGCTGGATAGGGTACTTCTAGACGGCTGGTTAAATAATTGTGACGGTATTTGCAATTTAATTGCTTTTTATTAATGATATAATAACTTTTTTATAATTGGTTTGGCCAACTTAAATGTTATAATAGCGCTATCATTACCAATTTAACAAGAAATGGTTTAACTAAAATTAACCCAAATTGTCAACTCAAGTGCAACATGGCTATGAAGCTAAATATTGATGAAAACATTGTTGAGCGGTGTGGTAGTGAAGAAGCTTGCGGGGCTTGGTATTGATAGCTTGGACTGCTTGGTGGAGGTAGAGAAGGGATTGCTTAATGGGTTGGCCCTTGGGATAGAATTGACGAAGCAGTCCATTATTGTTTTCATTACTTCCGCATTCCCAAGGTGAGTACGGGTGAGCGAAGTAAATCTTGGCATGTCTAATTTTAGCCAATGTAGAGAATTCGGCACCATTATCAAAAGTGATCGAGTTAAACCAGTTTGGAGGGTAATTAATCACCTTCTGAAGCTCTTGACGACAGGTTTCTGCTCGGTAATTGGGAACTTAATGACAATCTCAAAGCGCGTTAAGCGTTCTGTTAGAGTCATCAGGGCTGGTTGATTCTTCCGCCGAACCCCCTTGACTAAATCCCCCTCCCAATCAAAAGGACGTTGGCGCTGATTAATCTTTTGCGGGCGTTTTTCAATTGAAACTCCCAGCCGCTTCACTGCTTGCCGAGAGTGGGAACGATGGTGCTTTTTTAGATGCCGACTTAGCTTCTGTGGTAAATCAAGATTCTTAATGGCTAACCGTCCCTGGTCAATATAGCGGTAAACAGTTGGCATTGACGGACAAAACTAGTCAGGAAACTTTAACTTGAACTGGCCAATAAACTCGTCCACACTCATCGCGTTAAATTGGCTGCCCAGCTGTTTGGTTAGGAGCTTAAAGAAGAAATGGCCCCGTTTAAGCAAGGAATGACAATGACATTTCAGCCGCCGCTGTTCATGCTTGGCTTGCGCCGTTTCACCATAGTAGTGATGGTAAGGGAAGTAATCTGAGTTACGCTGTAAGACACGACCACGTTTAAGCTCACGACCAATCGTTGACCGATGACAGTGAAGCTTTCTGGCGATCGCGGCATTAGACCAGTTCAGAACATGTAGTGCCTCAATCTGTCCACGCTGCTCACTAGTTAGTTGATGGTAGTGACGAGGAATGTTAGAATCAACCTGAGGCATGAGGATCACCTTTCTTATTTTTTGGTCAATTTAAGTTTAGGTCTTCATGGCCTTTTTGTTTAA
>NZ_JBFLGB010000070.1:0-8722 GCF_041859915.1 Limosilactobacillus sp. | reverse complement strand
TGAACGAAGTTGGAGCCGATGAAGCCGCAGCCCCCGGTGACGATGATGTTCTTGAATGCTTTCTTCATGGTCGGCCTCCTTAGATCTCACCGTAGACGAACGGGTTGTTCTTCTCGAATTCCGTGAAGCTCGGCTGAGCCGCGTCCTTCTCAAAGGTGATGGCCTTGTCAAATTCGATCGGCCAGTCGATGCCCAGTTCCGGCGTCTTGAAGGAGAAGCCACCATCGGCCTCGGCATTGTAGTAGTTGTCAACCTTGTAGAGGAAGTTGACATTGTCGGTCAGCGTCAGGAAGCCGTGGGCAAAGCCACGCGGTACCAGGAGCTGACGGTGGTTGCTGGCGGAGAGGATGTAGCCTTCCCATTGCTTGTAGGTTGGGGAGCCCTTCCGCACGTCAACGATCACGTCGAGGACCGCCCCGGTGACGACCCGGATCAGCTTGATCTGGGCGGCCTTACCACGCTGGAAGTGGAGCCCACGCAGTACGCCGGTCCGGCTGGACAGGGATTGGTTGTCCTGGACGAAGTTGAAGTCGATTCCGGCCTCCTTGAAGTCCCGGTCGGAGTAGGTTTCCTCGAAGAAGCCCCGGTTATCGCCGAAGACCTTTGGCGTGATGATCTTAACATCCTGCAGTTTCGTGTTCTTTACCATTAATTGTCCCATTATTTCGCTCTCCCTTAGTTTTCCTTCGCTAGCCGCAACAGGTACTGACCATAGTCGTTCTTCTTGAGCGGCTGGGCCAGTTCGACCAGCTTGTCCTTGTCAATGTAGCCCATCCGGTAGGCAATCTCTTCCAGACTGGCCACCTTAAGGTTCTGCCGACGTTCGATCGTCGCGATGAGGTTGCTGGCCTCCAGCATCGAGTCGTGGGTCCCGGTGTCTAGCCAGGCGTAACCACGCCCCATCAGTTTGACATCGAGCTTACCGCGACGGAGGTATTCCTTGTTGACGTCGGTAATCTCCAACTCGCCCCGCGCGGACGGCTGGATGTGCTTGGCGATGTCAATTACGTCGTTGTCGTAGAAGTAGAGGCCGGTGACCGCGTAGTTACTCTTCGGGTGGGCCGGCTTCTCCTCGATCGACAGGGCGTGCATCTGGTCGTCAAATTCGACGACCCCAAAGCGCTCGGGATCGTTGACGTGGTAGCCGCTTGGCGGCGTCTTGAACCAGCTGTGATAGGCCGGCACCGTAGTAGATGTTGTCACCGAGGATCAGGGCCACCGAGTCATCCCCGATAAAGTCCTCACCGATGATAAAGGCCTCGGCCAGGCCATTCGGGTGCGCTTGGATTTTGTAGGAAAAGTGCATGCCAATGTCAGCGCCGTCACCGAGGAGCTCCTCGAATTGGGGCAGGTACTCGGGCGTTGAGATCACCAGGACATCCCGGATCCCCGCCAACATCAGCGTTGATAATGGGTAGTAGACCATCGGCTTATCATAGACTGGAATCAGCTGCTTTGAGGTCCCCCGGGTAATCGGGTACAACCACGTCCCAGAACCACCAGCTAAAATTATTCCCTTCATAATTGCCATCTCCCCCGAAATGTACACTAATTAATGCCGATAGAAATTAAAAATAACTTGAAATAAATAATTATCTTTATATTCTCCTTTTATTCTACACCAATTAATAATACACTTATAGGATTAACGGCAATTAAGCTGGTAGTAATTTAATATATCCGTGAAGGACTAATAAAAAACCTCCCGTACTGAATTTCAGTATAGGAGGTTTATTTTTTAGAAAAATCAACTCAAACTTCCAGCCTCTTGTTGGATAACCTTTGCGGAGAGCTCATTTCCAACCTTACATGCTTCATCGAATGAATCGCCCTCCAATAGCCCGGCAATCACGCCACCACAGTGGGTATCGCCGGCACCGATTGTATTGACGACATTCTCAACCTTGTCGCTGCTAACAATTCTTCCACCATGATTATCGTACAGGTAGGTCCCCTTGGCACCTAGAGTCACCAGAACCGGTTCCTTAGTTTTACTGAAGATATCGCTCGCCTTCTCCTCCAGGGTGGCCTTATCGCTAAGGAAGCCGATCTCATCTTCATTGGCATTGATAATCACGCCCTTTGACATCAGCCTACCAATGATTTCCGGATCAATATAACTAATTCGTGGCGATGCATCGAACAGGATATACGAATCCTCATCGCGCTGTGCTAAATGGTCCAGCAGCAAGTTAGCCGATTTGACGTCTTCCATCTCGTACCCACTTACGTAGAAGTACTGGTAGTCAGACAAATTAATCTTCGTAAACCATTCGTCCTTCCAGTCCTGCTCAATGCCCGGGACCGTGATGAAGGATCGTTCCCCACCTGGTTCGACCAGGCAGAGGTCCCAACCGTTATCCTTGTGTTCATCCTCAAGCAGAATCGGGATCTTACTATCATTCATGGTTTTACGAACCAGTTCACTATACTGGCCCTTACCCACGGGGATGAACAGGTCGGCGTACTTGGCACCCAGGTAGTGCCTAATTGCACCATAGACGTTGAAGGCACAACCACCCACGTTAGAGGACTTCAGCTTGGCGGTCACATCCCCGCCAGAGACTGGCATCTGGGCAACATCCATTATTACGTCGACAAAAGCGGCGCCGATGATTAAACTTTTCTTCATCATCACTCACCCCTCTTGCTTATCATGGCTCTTAACAAACAGGGAGAAGATAAAAATAACGACAATAGCGGCAATCCCTGAAATGAAGACGGCGAGGCTGCTGTTATTTTCGAAGATGCCATGCGCAAACGGTCCTCGGTATGCACCATTTGACGTAAAAAGGAAACCGAAGATGGTGGCGATGATCCAGGAAATGATTCCCGGCCAGTTGTAGTGGACCGGAGAATTAGGCTCCATTAATTTAACGTCATAACCATGCTTACGGTAAATTACACTATCGACCAAGAAGATCGCAACCCATGAAGCAAGGCAGATCCCCAGGAAATTCAGGAATAACTCGAAGTTGCTCAAGAAGTTCCCGGAAATAAACAGCACGTAGACGGAAATCAGGATGATGATGACCGCGTGCAGTATCAGTGAGGTCTTCTGGGAAACTTCAATCCCAATCGTTGAAAGCTTAATTCGTGCTGACCGGAATGAAACTAAGCATTGCGGAATAATACCACCGGCCGCGACCAGGAAGTAGAGGAATCCGAACCAGCCGGGAATCGCACCGTACATTACCTGGTATGGGTCGCTTGAACTAGCTAAGCTTGGTGAAATTGTACTCAGGAGGACCCCACCAGCCATCAGAATAAAGAGTGGCGTGGCGGCACCTAAGGTCGTATTCCAGAAGGTAGCAGATGGCCTAGTATTCGGGCGAACATAGGCACCCCAGTCAGCGGCAGCCATTGACCAGGAGATACTCGAGCCGGCCGCGATGAACGCAACCGCCGGAAGCCAGCCGGTTACCCAACTACCCGGCTTCATGGCAAATGCTTCACCCCAGTTGGCATTCACGAGAAACATTATCAACATCACCAGGGTTAGCGCACCGAAGATCCAGCTTAGCCATGTTTGAATTTTAGCCAAGGTGTCTTCCTTAAAGATACCCGATAGAAAGACCAGCCCCGCAAAGACAACTAGACAAATGAACTTCGTAAATCCCGTTTGTGGAACGTGAATGATCCTCAGCATTGCGGAGAATAGCAAAGTACCGGTAATTACGTTGACGGCAAGCCAACCGACCATGTTCAGCCAGGCCATAAAATTAGGGATTTTATTACCATGTGTCCCAAAGGCGGCCCGACTCATCTTAAAGGTAGTAACCCCTTCACGCTGACCGATCATTGCCACCCATCCGGGAATCGCAAAGGTCAGCGCCCCGATCAGTGCGGCCGTGATTGATTACCAAAACGACAAGTGGTAACTAACAATGATGGCACCGTAAACGAAACCCATAATACCAATATTAGCGGCAAACCAGTTATAGAAAAGCTTCCCAGGACTTAGCGTTTTATCTTCTTCCGGGACTTTTACAAAATCGTTATCCATAGTAATTCACCTCGTTTTTACTATGCCTTGAACTCAGAAATCTTATCTGCAAATTCATGAATATTATGTTGAGGATTCTTTTCGTCAATTAACTTTTTCCAGTCTTCAGGAATCTTCTTTGCCCCTACTTTTGCACCACAAATCGCGGTTGCCATCGCACCAATCGTATCGGTATCTCCACCTAAGTTAGTGCAGATAAATGCACTCTTTTTGACGTCCTTAGCATAGTAAGCAATTGCCAGGGCTGCTGGAATACTTTCCGAAATGGTGGTTCCAGTCCCAACAGTGTTGTAAATTGCCCGACTAAATGCCTCATCGTCCCCTTTGAACTTATGGGCAATATCAATTCCGACCTCAAGGCGTTCCTTATTATGTGCCGCCCACGTTGGAGCACCCAATTTAAATCCAGCATCATTTGCCTTTTCAGCATAGTCAACAATGTCATCCCACGTGTAATCGGCCATCGCAGCGGTTACCGCTCCAGCAATCATTGCTGCTCCTGAAATAGCAACGTCACTGGAGTGGGTAATCTTAGTAACCTCATATACCATTTCAATCAGCTTATCGAAATCTTCCGGTTCGTAAAGAGTTCCAATTGGCGAAATTCGCATACCACACCCATTGGTAAAAGCGGTCTTGGTGACTTCAGCCGGGTCCTTACCCTCTTTTACAAGCTTAAGTGCTGCCTTGCTGCTTGGGCCCAGAATATTATTAGTCCATGCGCCAACCGCATCGGCCCACTTCATGATGTGTTTGACCAGTACCCGTGTATCTGGATCCCAGTTTGTCTCAATGAGGGCATCTAAAATTGCAAAGGCCTGGTTAGTATCATCGGTGTATTCACCAGCTTTGAAATTAATGGCAATATCATTATCATCAGTGCCATCTAGAAAAGTTGTGATGTTACGGCCAAACTTTTCCCTGATCTTTTGAATGGGCCATAATTCAGTCGGCATCCCCATCGAATCACCAATTGCTTGTCCATATAATGCACCTAAAATCTTATCTTTTTCACGCATAATCATTCCCCCTAAATGCCAAGTGTTAAATCAAATTCAGCAAAATTACTGTATGTTACTTTAACCTTTTCAACGACTCTGCCCTCTTCGTCATGAACAATCCCCTGGGCTTGCAAAAGCGGGGCATGAACGTTGCACTGCAGATTCTTCGCTAATTCTTCATCCGCAGCAACAGCGGACATGCTTAGTAAGGTTGTCGAAGGAATTATCTTATAATCTTGACGAATAACGGAATGTAAAGATTGCTTGCTAAAATCATACTTTTCCAAGCCATGGAATTGGTTTAGATTAATACGCGACTCATCAACCGTCATTGGAATTAAAGCATTGTCGCTATTGAACATTCGCAAACGTTTTAAGTAAAAGATTCTATTAACACCATCAGTAATTACCTGTTGATCAAGAATTTTATTAACTGGCGTTGCACCGATCTGATGAGCATAGTCAGAAAATCCTTTGAAGTTAAAAAGCTTAACTTTCGGTTGGGTCTGGTGGACAAAGGATCCTTTCCCCTGAACCTTTTTAATTAAGTTCATCCGTTGTAAATCCTTTAATGCCTTCTGGACAGTCGAGCGTGTGACGTTAAACTCCCTTGCATAATCTGCTTCAGATGGCAATTTATCACCCACCTCTCGATTATTAAAAATATCATTCTGAATCGCTAAAACAATTTGTGCACGAAAACTATTGTTAGTTATTTGTAAATCCATTGAAATTCCATCCTTACTACTTGAGTACTCAAGTACATAATACAACTATGTTCACTTTCGTGCAAGCGCTTTCTAATATGAACCATGACACTACTAAAAGAAAACTAGACTAATAACCAAGGTGGCTAAGTTTGCTTATATCCGCGCATAAATGCGGTTGATGTGATAGGCTAATTCACGGCATTTTTGGATGCTAATATTGTTGGCAAAGACCACAAAAGAACGTCGCTTAATGAGATTAACGTAAACAATGCAACTATAACCGTCCATAAAACCATTGGCATGCAATTCACCTGGTGTCAGGTAAAAGCCGTTGTAATAAGCAGGATTACTGTGAACCTGGCGGCTAGCACTCAGGTACGTAGCACTCAGGTACGCTTTCCGGATCTGCGAGTGACCGAGCAAGCCGCGGTTAATGAACTGCCAGTAAGCTAAAGGTGTTGCTAAGATCTGACCAGCACCGTATTCCGCCGACATTTCGCGTTGCAGACGGATCCACGTATTCGCCGATCCGGCATTATTGATCACATTTGGTTTGACCAAGTTCGGCGTGACATCACGGTTATTCCCTACCTGTTCGAAAAATTTCATCCCGTGAATGTTATTAGGACGAATTAGCTGTTTTTCTAAGTACTGGTGGTAACTTTCATGGTGAATCTGGCTGATAATTAACGCGATGAAACCATAGTTCACGTTGGCATAGAACCATGATCCAGGACGGTTATTCACCAACCGGTAGTTGTGCGCGGTAAACGCAACATTATCCTTGGTCGTTTTGATTGGTACTGGAGCAACTGTCCGTAAATCAGCCAGACCGCTGGTATGCGTTGCCAAGTTATTGACCGTAATGTTATTACTGTTCGCCACCTGTGGAAAGTACTGCGCCAACTTAGTAGTTGGTGACAGCTTTCCTTGGTCGTACTGTTGTTGCAAGGCAACCCCGGTAATGCCTTTTTCCAGCGAGGCAATCGGAAACAGTCGATGGGCACTAATGGCTTGTGCGCGGCCGTCGCTTGTATTAACGCGGTTACTAATGATGGTTGGCTGGCTTTTCGCATTACCAATCAACACCGTGGCGTTCGCCTCGTAATACCTTAGTTCCCGTTCAATAGCGGTTCTTTGCTGAGTGGTAACCGGCTGACTATCGGCGGCCACTGCTGGCATCAGCGACATCATCAACCCCATTGTCAGAGTCACCAGTAACCATTTTCTTGGTTTCACCGTAAGCACCCTTTCTGGTTATATCGAGCCCAATATTAATGTACCGAATAATAGACCTTTCGCCACCGTTTGGCAAGATCAGTTAACGCAAAAATACCCGCTAAGCATTAATGGTTGAGAATTTTTGGCTTTAACTCATCGCTCAGCTTAGTTTTCCGACCACATCGTGATCGGTTCAGCCGAACGCCCATTTGTATATTGGACAGCCCTAGTTCACAAAAGGTTTCGATTTTAATTCGTTCGGAATAGGTTGCCAAATAAAAAGCCCCTGCATTCCGATTATAGAATACAGGGACTTACTATATCAATATTTGCTAGGGGCTATTTGATAGTTATAGGTCCTAACAGGGAAACAAGGTTTATTTAAGAACTTTTCTCAAACGTATCATGTCCCTTAAAACAAGGCCATTTTCAGTAATTTTTTTATCATAGTGAATTGTAAAGAAATTTTGATCAACACCAACAACGCGGAAATCACATTTTTGATAAAGATAAAGTTGTCCGAAGCTAGTTGTACCAGTTCCAATTTCAAGACACTTGTAATTATTGTTTCGCGCATATTTTTCGGCAAAAGTAAGAAGTTGATGCCCAATTCCTTTGTTTCTTTGTGTTGGAATTACGGCAATGTTCACAACTTCTAGTGTTTCGGGGTGTGTAGGTAAAAGAATCAACACTCCTAATAATTCATTGTTATAGGTTGCCTCAAAACAAAAAGAACGGTTCAAATACTTACTTATTAATTTTTCATTAGGATCTGCTTCAAGTAACAGTTTATAATGCTGTTCTGTTAGTTTATTTAGTGTTTCAATATTTAGATTCATCTTTTCTCCTAATGGGAATGTGTCAATTGTTCTAAATCCCTGTCTGAAAAACCGTTTAATTTTGTAATCATTGTAGCCCCCTTTTTTTCCTAAAACAAGTTTAATAAAAAATAGGAGAGGATTCGATTATCTAAAACTAGGAAATGATATTAATTAATCATATACTTTCATTTTACGGACTGAATAAAAATAGTCCATTTTTTTAGTATAAGATCAATTCCTTATGAGTTCTGAATACTAGATTTATAGTATACTATGTCAAAAGGAGGAGTTAGATGAATAATCAAATCACACTAGCGTATTTAGATCATGATGATCTAGATGCTTTACAAGTTGTAAGTGTTGTCAGTTTTTATGAATCGTTTATCGATGGCGCAGATCCACTTGATATGCAAGAATATTTACAGACACAATTGACAACTGAAATATTGGCAGTAGAATTGGCACAGTCAACCAGTAAATTTATTGGTATTAAGGATCATCAAATACTCATTGGTTATATGAAAGTTAATGATGAAAAAGATGCTATAGAGATTCAACGGCTCTATCTGCTCAAAGATTATCAAAACAAAGGGTTGGGGCAACGGTTACTCGATGAAGCGAATCGTTATGCTAAAACGAAACAAAAACGTTATTTACGTTTGGCCGTTTATGAAAAAAATCATGCAGCTATTCGTTTTTATGAACGTTATGGATTTAAAAAAATCGGGATCAAACATTTTCTTTTAGGAAAACAAGATCGTATTTGTCCGATTTTAGAAAAAGAAATCTAAAAAAACGTCCTCACTTTTGATGCTGAGGACGTTTTTTAGACTGGTAATGGAACCATAATTCGCTTTCCTTATTTGATAAATCGCTAATTCCGTCACACCTTTTGCTTTTAACAGAGCAAAAAGATCATCGAAATGGAAACGGAAATGTCCAAGGTAATGCCCATCTGATCCA
>NZ_JBFLGB010000069.1:0-8812 GCF_041859915.1 Limosilactobacillus sp. | reverse complement strand
TTTAACTCCAACAACTATTCTAAAACAAAAAACGGTAGCTAGTGCTATCGCCTTAATTGTTTATGTATCAACTCTTGTAGTTCTTTGAGGTCATCTTCCGTTGCAATGTCTCGAACAAACTTACGAGCATAAGAACGGTAACGATAGATTCGGTTCTTATCCTTGCTTTTTACTATCCCACTTCTGGGGAGTATCGACCTTCTTATATTAGTATGGTATACTATATATGCAAAAAGCCAAGAGGTTTGGGCTCTTGACTCTTTGCGTTCCGGAAATTGATTTTGCCAGCTAGTCGCTATTTGCGATTAGCTTTTTTTATTATCGCGTAAGCCTTTGCAAAATTAATCGCGGCTACCGACAATAACAGGATTGTCAGTGCGATAGCAATATTTGCAACTCTTATCCTGGTCAGTCAAAAAATCAGTCGGTAGAATAAAAATTGATCAGTTTTGAAGATGTTAATTTATGTAAATTCATTACTTAATTGTTGAAGTCCTTTAAGGATTGCATGGGTATCTGCTAACGCTTCATTATATTTTTTGACTTTTCATGTCAAATTTCTATCCTTGTAATCTTAAAATGGAATTTTTTTGTATCAGTAAAGTCTCCCGACGTTTCTAATTTTTCAGCTCTTTCAATTTTTTATCTATAAGGTCGCGCAATTCTAGCAATTCTTCACGTGTAGCATCGTTTTTGATAAAGCCCCGCGCCCTTGATTTTTTCTGATAGCGATAGGCTTCTGATTTGTGGGCCCGGTTATATGTGGCTACACGCTTTAGTTGCCGCTTGTGTGCTTCTTCTTCAGTGTATTTTTTAGGACGTGGCATTTTCGGCTTTCCTCTCTTCTTTGATTTTAAGTGTTACGGTGTTTTCTTTCTTTTAGCTGTTTCCTAATTTTTAGTGCTTTTTTGAAATAGTAATTACCGGATTTTATCAGCCGATAGCTTACATATAAAGCAACCGTCAAAATAATTATATCTAATAAAACTTTTAACACGCTTGTATCTTCCTATTTTTTAAGTTTCATAGTATACTTAGTATATGTAAAAGGGAACCGCACCACGATTCCCTAAAATGTAAGTCATTGTTTATTTTTAGCCTTATTTAAGCGTTTGTGCCGCTTTTTTAAGGCTTTTTCTTTTAAGGTTCGCCCTTGCCAGTAATCTAAGTAGCCTTTACAGACTAGCCGATAAGCTCCGGCGATCCCTAAAAGGGCGCTTACCACTGTAAGCATAACCCTAACCCCTTTCATATCTAGAATTTGAAAGTTGGGGTTGCTTAAGCTAGTAATTAGCTTACAGCTACATATTACTATTTTATTATTAGTTGTCAACTTATATTGTAAAAAGGCTCTCTATCTATGAGAAAAATTTAAATATTTTATTGGTATTGGTTTTATAGTTCTGCGGCGCTTTATTTCATAATTTTTACTATGTTTAAAATAAAAACGTGTTACTTCTTTAGTAGCACGTTTTTAATAAAGATTACTTCTTAAGTCGAATAGTCGCTTGATACTGAACAGGAATTAATCTACTCATTTTTTGCCTATTATTAAATGGATCCTTAATTCTGACTATTCGAGGTATACCATCCACATCGAATACACGATACAGCCACTAGTTATTAAGGATCTTTGCGTACTGACGCTCATTCTCAGTCAAATAGAAGCTAAATTGCTTTTTATAAGGTTCATTTGTAGATTTAACTTCAATGTATCTAGGCGATTCATCTTCTTCAAATGACTTAATATCATAACCACATTTGTCTAATAGTAAGGACACCTGTAAGATTTGCTTGGCAAGCTTTGGATGTTTATTATCCAATTTAGCTCTCTCACTCTCCATAACTATCTTTTCTCCTAAATCACCTATAGCAATAACTTTCTTTTCATGCTGAACATAATCAATTCTACCCATATTAGTGATCGTCTGACATTTTACTCGGCCACAACTTTGGACATCCCCATCGTTGAAACAATTGCCGCTTGCTGTTGTATTTTTTTGTCATTTGTTAGTGCCAATTGTTCATATTCATTAAAGCTTTTATTTTTAATAGTTTCAGGAGCATTAGGAAAAATTTTTAGCCTTTAATCAATAAAAAACCATTTAATTGCCATCATAGTATGTTTTACAAGTTTAAAATACTTCGATATTACTGCTATTATGCGGTTTTATAGTGTTACCTTTTCTTATGACCCCAAAACTGGAAAAGATCTGTTCGTAAGGCACCATTGTAAAGCTTCCGCCGTTTAGTAGCCTTAGCCCCATAGTATTTCTCAAAGCCCATGTCGGCCGTTAGAATATATTTGCTCCAAGTGGTCAGCGGTCGATAAAGCTCTCCCATTTGCCGATAGAGTTCATGGACGGCCGCATGGTCACTCAGCCGTTCTCCGTACGGTGGGTTAGCAACAATCACTCCATTAATCTTATCGGTCCGCCAATCTTTAACCGCTAACTGCTTGAAAGTAATATCATGAGTCAAACCAGCCGCCTGACAATTTTCATTAGCGATGTCGATCATATTTTGATCAATATCATAGCCATGAATATCGAGCTTAACATCATAATCAGCCGCAGCATCAGCTTCATCACGAACCTCGTCAGATAGACCATCCGGCGTCAAATTAACCCACTGCTCACAGGTAAAAGAGCGGTTAATTCCTGGGGCGATATTATGACCATAAAGTGCCGCCTCGATCGGAATCGTTCCTGAACCACAGACTGGATCAACAAATGGATTATCAGGAAACCAGTGTGCTAACATAACCAAGGCCGCGGCCATGTTTTCCTTTAGTGGGGCACCACCCTTATTTTTCCGGTAACCCCGTTTAAAAAGTCCCTCTCCAGTCGTATCCAGGGTTAAGAGAACATGGTCCTTATTAATGGATACTTCTAGTGGATATAGATTCCCCGTTTCAGGTAAGCGCGTCCGTCGATGATAAACTCGACTGAGCCGTTGAACAATTGCCTTCTTCACAATCGCCTGAACACTGGGGGTATTGTGCAACTGGGAACGGTGACTCTTTCCTTCTACCGGGAATTGAGCATCTACCGGCAAGTAATCTTCCCATGGCAGGTCGTTTGTCTGGTCAAAAAGGTCATCAAAGGTGCGAGCGTCAAACTCACCAACAATAATCTTGACCCGGTCAGCCGTCCGTAGCCAGAGATTAGTCCTAATGATATCCTTCATACTGCCATCGTAACGTACCCGGCCATTTTCTACGCGAGTCTCATAGCCCATACGCCGTAATTCCTTACCAACCAAAGCCTCGATACCGGCCGCAGCAGTTGCTATTAAATGGTACTTTTGCACGATTTTACACTTCCTCATTTTAAATTGCTAACTGCTATTTTAACACAGACAAATTGTAAACAAAAAAACTGTTCACTAGTTCTTTTTACTAGTAAACAGTTTTTTCTTCTCACGTTAACTTGAGAAATCAACTAATAACCTGAACCTGGTACCGATTGCCCCGGTCTTCAGCAGCTGGCTGTTCAGCCGCCTTCCCAACTGGCACAATTGTCGTTACTTGAAATCCATCTGGAACTTTCAATGACTGTAAAACACCAGCATAATGGTTAAGCTTTTTGGCTCCACCCATAACATAAACTGAACCTAAGCCAAGGTCAGTTGCCTCAATCATCACATTTTCGGCAGCCACCGAGGCATCTCGTTCACCAAATTCACTACCCTTTTTCGTCAGAATAATAAAAAGCAATGGTGCTCCGTAACAGGCATCCCCTGTTGCATCTTCAACCTGTTGACAAAGCTGGGCGTCAGTCACTACAACTGCTTGCATAACATCCATCTGGTGCATTCCGCACGGAGCAGCTTGAAAGGCTTCAATCAATTTCTGTACTGTTGCTTCACTCAATCCTGCCGTCAAAAATTTACGAACCGATTGTCGTTGCGTAATTGCTTTAACCATCTTAGTATGGACTTCCCTTCTATTCACATCAACGAAACTACACTTCTATTATAATAGTTTTTATACCAAGATGGGATTTACTTTAAAAAAAAGCCCGGACAAATCCGGGCACCTGATTGCAAGCATCTATAGGCCATGTTTTGTCGTAGGACGGCTACCAGGTAATAACCGCCCCGAGGTAATCATCTATCTCAGAGTAAAAAACTCTCCCCTGGAATCGCTTCAGTTTGCTATCCAAAGCTCCCCTACCGTAGTTTGGGTTTACCGCTTGAGGGGTTTACCGCGTTCCACCAGCTCAGTTTTCCAAGCTGTATCGTCACTGTGGCACTTTTCAGGAATACTCGGGCATAGTCGAAACCTTAGCCGTTTCTTCCGCCGTCACCGACAGAATCGGTGCCCCGCCTTATTTTTTCAGCGAGCACAAACACTACGGGCATCACAGCCCGTGCGAGCATGGACCTTCCTAACACAACATTAGCTGTGCTCAATTACCCAAAGCTTGCAAAATTTAATTTTAATAACGCATCCTAAAGCAGGTGTGAATCATCCTGGCCTTCGTTACCATTAATTTGGGAACCAAAGACTCGTCGCTCCAAATTAGATAAACGCTTGAGAATATCCATATTGGTAGCATTGGAAACTGGTTGTTGGTTGTTCGCATGAGCATTCATCGTCGAACCAACCTCAACCTGACGATTTAATTCATCAACCTTAGCTCGCAGACGTTCATTTTCATCATTGAGTCGGTTAACTTCTTTATTAAAAGTGTCATAGTCCTTGATAACATCATCAAGAAAAGCATCGACATCGGCTTCATCATAGCCCTTACCAATGTTTTTCTCTTTAAATTGCTTATGCAAAATGTCTTGCGGAGTAAACTTTATGCTATCCAACTTAAACACCTCAATTGTTTAGTACGCGTGATACATAAATAACTATACCAAACTCCCCCATAATTGCAAGGGTCAATTTTGACTTTGTTGCTCATGCTGCTCCTCACCCCATTCCACAGCGGCCTCCTGAAGTTCATCAAAATCAATCAAAGATAAGGGATAAGTATGCCCTTCACCATAGCGTTGAGCACGGTGATAATCATATTGAGGCTTGCCCTTATATTCAGGATCATAAAGCAGTAACATCCTGTCAGTATGGGTCAACATGAAGCGCTGGTAAGTTCGTAACTGACGAGGCGATTGGTAAGGATGATTAGTTACCGGTGCCGTAAAATTAACGTGATTTTTTATGTCAGCTAGTTTTTCTTGGTTTTCCGCATTCCAACGTTGAGAAAAATCAGTATACGGTTCCATCAGGGCCAGTTTCAACTGAGAAAAATCTTTCTGCAGCTTTAATCCGCACTCCAGCCCCCAACGTTCTGTACCAAGTTGGGGCCCCGAAATCAGCCAAAATTCATCGGTATCTTCTTCTAGCATTCCACGCAGGTGTTCGGTCAGGACCTTCTTAATGACCTTCACCTTAGGATCGTCATCATGAAACACGTTTAGTTCATAACTTCGGTAGCCCGTCAGCCACAGTCGACGCACCATCCTCACCTCCGTAACAATACTGTATCATTATCTTAACTATTATCTGGTATAATATAAGGCTAGTTAGGAGAGTGATACCTTATGACAATTCACTATCCCAATGGTCAACATCCCATGCAATCATACCATGTGGATCATGATTTGCCGACCCCCCACCAGTCGATTTACGCTAAACGGGGGATGTCACTTGAAGATGAAATTAACCATAGCAATCAATACTACCTGGCCAACCATATCGCGGTCATTCATAAAAAGCCGACCCCAATTCAATTGGTCAAGGTTGACTACCCTAAACGAAGTGCCGCAGTGATCCGGGAGGCATACTTCCGACGGCCATCGACAACCGATTATAACGGTATCTATAGGGGACGTTATATTGACTTTGATGCCAAGGAAACACGCAACCGTCGCTCCTTCCCATTAAAGAATTTTCATCTTCACCAGATCAACCACATGCGGGAATGCGTTAACCTGGGGGGAATTTGTTTTGCCTTCATCAAATTTACCGAGCTCGATCTCGTCTACCTGTTGCCCGCCACAATTTTATTTCATTATTGGGACCAGCAAGACCAGGGTGGCCGCAAATCAATTCGGTTAACTGATATTCAGCGCCGGGGCTTTCAAATTAAGTACCGGCTTAACCCTCGCCTACCATATTTAGAGGCAGTTGACCAGATCATCGCTGCCGATCACAAAGGAGTCTACAATGAATACAAATGATCAACCGAGTCGTAGCGCCCGTCACCAAGCGGACTACGATGAACAACCACCAGAAAGGGGTGGCCTCGCCAAACGAATTCTCTTATGGATTCTCGGTATTATTGTTCTACTTTTCGTCGCTGGGACCGCCCTTTTCTTTTACTATGCCTCTAGTGCACCACGAATTAGTCGTAATGAATTAGCTGGTCAAAATACCACTACTATCTATGACGATCAAAACCGGGTAATTTCCCGTCTGGGTGCTCAAAAGCGCGAATATGCAAAGAACAACCAAGTACCGACCAATCTTAAACACGCCGTCGTTGCTATTGAAGACCGCCGCTTCTACAAGCACCATGGAGTCGACCCAATTCGAATTATGGGAGCGGCCACGGCCAACATCTTTGGTCACTCAACAGGGATGCAGGGCGGTTCTACCCTCACCCAACAATTAGTCAAACTATCGGTCTTCTCAACAGCCGCCTCGGATCGGACGTTTAAACGTAAAGCTCAAGAAGCTTGGTTGGCGATCAATGTTGAACGTCATTTCTCCAAAAGCCAAATTCTAAACTTCTACATTAATAAAGTTTACATGGGTAACGGGGTTTATGGTATGCAAACGGCGGCTCAGTACTATTATGGTAAGAATCTAAACCAGCTTGACCTTTCTCAAGAAGCACTACTCGCTGGAATGCCTCAGTCACCTTCCTACTATAATCCGCTCGCTGATAATACCAAATACGCTACTCAACGGCGTAACGAAGTACTCAACGCGATGGTCCGGAGTAAATACATCACCCAAGCCCAGGCCAATCAAGCGGCCAGTGAAAATATCACTGACGGACTAGACCCTAACCATGGGAATACGTCCAATAACGGCACTGGTGTCAAAGAAGCAGTTGTTGATGCCTATGTTAAGCAAGTCTTGTCTGATTTGGAGGCAAGGGGTTATAACCCATATAACGATGGGCTGAAGGTTCATACTAATCTCGACCTGGATGCTCAACGACACCTCTACGATGAAGCCAATAACTCTGTTCCTTTCCAAAGCAACCAGATGCAAGCCGGAGTAGCCGTTACCGATCCACACAATGGTCAGATTGTTGCCATGCTTGGTGGGCGTCATACCGGCCACGTTATCTACGGCCTAAATCGGGCTGTTCAGACCAACCGGAGTTCTGGCTCCACTGCTAAGCCGCTAATGGATTACGGTCCAGCAATCGAGTATCTGCAATGGCCAACTTTTAAACAGGTTCAAGATACCAAATTTGTTTACCCTGGTACTAACAAGGTTCTAAAAGACTTTGATAACAAGTATAAGGGCGCAATGACAATGCGGGAAGCTCTTGTTCAATCACGAAACGTTCCAGCAATTCGCACCTTGCAACAGGTCGGAATTAAACGGGCAACTGATTTCGTCAACGGCCTCGGGATCTCCCAAAAGGATCCTTACACCTTACAAAGCGGAATCGCTCTTTACATTTCACCATTGCAAGTTGCTTCTGCCTATGCCGCCTTCGCTAACGGTGGGACTTACTATAAGCCTTACTATATCAACTCGATTACCACTCAAGATGGCGAAGTTAAACAATTTAACCCTCATGGTAAACGGGCAATGAATAAAGCAACCGCCTACATGATCACCGATATGCTTAAGGGTGTCTTCAAGAATTCTCAAGAAGGAAGTGCCACCGCTGCTCAGTTGGATGGTGTACACCAGGCTGGTAAGACTGGAACAACCAATTATCCATCCGGAAGTGGTCACTCAGGTGCGATGGATTCCTGGATGGCTGGCTATACTAAGAACTATTCAATTGCCGTCTGGACCGGTTATGACCACCCAATGCAAAACAAGGGATTGACCGATCAGTACACCCAATCCGCAATCTTACTTTACAAGGATTTAATGAATTATTTGGATAGCCAAAATCACGCCTCCAACTGGTCGATGCCAGATTCAGTCGAAGCCGTCAAAGTCAATGGCAAGCGGCAGCTAGTAATCAAAGATTCCAAGTGGGCCCTTGAATATACGGCCGATGACAGCAATGACGATGATGACCTGGATTCCAGTTCACTCTTCTCATCATCCACCAGTTCCAGCAAAAAGGAATCACGTTCTTCTGAATCTAGTACCAACGAAAGTTCAAGCACGACCACTAGTCGACGAAGCAACAATAATAGTTCAACAACCACAAATAATGCTTCCTCGACTGCTCCAGCGGCAAGCAGTTCCGCTGCTAATGCTTCCACTAATAATCAAAACTCGACTACTACGAAGAATTCAAACGCTGGTAATGCTGGCAATACTGGTAATAATAATCCACAACAATAAATTAACATCTAAATTACACAATAGGCCTCCAGAGTTCAAACTGAAGTGCCATAGAAAAGTTAGACATTTTATCAAATTTTAACTAATGGATTGATTTCGATATTCAACCGGAGTCAATCCTTTTTTATTTAATGAAATTCTTTCGTAATTAAACCAAGAAATATAATCTTGGACAACTTCACGTAATTGGTTGATCGATGAAATCTTTAACCGCTTTAAGCATTCACGTTTCATTAGGTTGAAAAAACTTTCTATTGGGGCATTATCTAAACAATTCCCCTTCCGAGACATGCTTTGAGTAAGGTTGGC
>NZ_JBFLGB010000068.1:0-8872 GCF_041859915.1 Limosilactobacillus sp. | reverse complement strand
CGCCAATTTTTACACGATTAACTGGAACATTAAGAGCTTCATGCCTAACTTTAACGTGAAATACTTTACTTCCTTGTCAATCTTGGTCTTTGCCGTCGGTGGCTGTGAAAAGATTTCACCATACGTTAACCAAATGAAAATTGGGTTCGACCCCCACCGGAGGCATTTTTAACTATTCTTGATGTCTTCATATCTTTCTAAACGTTGATATGAAGGCATTTTACTTTTAAATAAAACACTGAAAAATGTATTTATTTTAGTTTCTGCGACAAAATTAAAACTTGCTTCCCAACGTGGGGCCGCCTGTTTGGACGGCCTTTTATTTTGGCTCTTTGTCAATCAATACTGATAGAATAATTCAATAAGGTTAGTTTAAGCAGCGAAACTGTTTGAACTAGCCTTTTCTTTTGATATTGATTTGATCATGAGATTAGAATTCTTCAAAGCCAATAATATACGAATGCGGAAATGGCCAAAGTTACGAAAACCATAAGCTGTTCTTTTAATTGCCTTAATTTTATTATTAGTACCTTCAATTGGACCATTAGTGAGCTGACATTGAAAGCTGTTGATAATTTCATCCTTATGAAGACGAAGAGTTCGTTGTGCCTTTTTCAATGGTTGAGGAAGGTCAGTTAACTTCCAACTTAACAGCTCTTGGAAAGTGGCTTTATCATGATGATTAACTGAATTGATCAATGCTTGATAATATTCATAAGCGACCTTGAGGTCGTTTGACAATGCTAGTAACCGATCCACAATTTCACTATTAGAAAGCCAGGCATTGTCAAAGCTACGTCGACGATAGTAATGTATAAAGTCTAATTGGCTATTTTTTTGCATAAGTAACTTCCAAAATCGTTTTAGAATGCGATATTCATGTGTTCCTGATCCATAGTAATTCATGGTTTTAATTCGCACAGCTTGTAAGGCACGATAGGCCTGCACTACCACATGAAAGTGATCAGCCACAATTACTGCATGTGGGAAAAGTTCATGAATTAGCCGTCGGTATGGCTGGAAAAGATCAACAACTACAATCTTGACGGCACAACGTGCCTTAAACGAATAGTGTAATAAGAAATAGTGGCGTAAGGTATTTGATTGTCTTGATTCGATAATATCAATAGTGCGGTGATTAAGCGGATTCATTAAGATCATGCTCATGCCACTTTGTGCAAATTTGCCGGATTTAAAATCGTCAAACGCAATTGCCGCTGGTAACCACTGACGGTTGGGAGTAAAGCTACCAGTCATTTGATCAAGTGCCCGACTGACAGTGTTAACTGAAACAAAATGTTGCCGAGCAATAGTGGCTTGTGAAATATTCTGAGTCAGTTCTAAAGTAATGTGCTGTTTAACTAAATTCGCAATCCGACAGCCTTTATTAATTCCTCGAATGGGCGCAACACACGTGACTGTTTTTGGACAAGAAGCCGAAGGCTTACAAAGATATTGTTGCTTAATGATATTCAACACCGTTGGCTGTCCAGCAATCGAAAGAATGCGAATCTTAACTGGTCTCTTTCGAAGCCAGCCATTTCGTTTCATCAATTGACCACACACCGGGCAATGCATAGGAAATGATTGCAAAAGGTGAATAACTTTTACTCCATTTTGTTCAGTCGTGGTTGGTTCATCAAATTTTAAATATGGATCGTTGATTCCTGTTAAAAAACTGATATCATTACACATGAGGATTAAATTCCTTTCTGGAGGACAATTACTACGGTTGGTATTTGATGGGTAATTGTCCTTTTTATTTTTATCATAATACTAAAAAACAGTACCGACAGATGAAGAACATCTATCAGTACTGAATATCATAGAACCTTTATTTTGCATTGCGATAATCTGCGACAAAATATTTTTTCAAGTGTCAGATATGTCACCATACTACGATTTTAGCCAATAAAAGGGGATGAACCGTGATTAATCCATCCCCCGAATAGTATTTAATTAATTATTAGTCATTGAACCATCTGGATAAACGTTAACACTTTGAGCAGTTCCGGTCATTGAACCATTATCAAGTTGACTTTGTGAGATTGCTTTAACGAAATAACTGCCATCTGCATTTCTAGCAGGTTGTCCTGTGTCAGCGTCTTCCATAACTACCCAATGATAATCCCCGTTATTATCACCATATTTAGCACGAGCGGCTGCTAAGGCTTGATCTGCGTTATTAATGCCGCTTTGTTGGCTATTCTGACCTTGTGCTTGCTGTTGACCACCATTATTAGATTGCTTAGTGGTTGTTTGTTGATTGTTGCCATTGTTACGTTGATTGATAGTGCTATTATTCTGAACTTGACTACTGCTAGAAGTCGATTGCGATTGCTTTTTATAGCAGCTTGCTTGCGTGTCTTGCGTTGTTTTACAATTTTAGCTGGCTTGCTACTGCTAGATGATGATGAACTATGACTTTTCTGCGATGCCATATTATTACAGGCTGATAATGAAAAACCGGTCAAAATCGTAGCACAGATTAAACTTAATTTTTTCATTCTGAAATACCTCCTAATAGTACTTACAAATCTATTATGCGCCTTAAATTAATCGAAAAGGATGAGGAAGAATCAAAATAGTGAACAGCTGTTATAATTTTGACAATATAAACGCTGAAAATGGCAAAATTGCACGTTAGCAAGTAACTTGACTACTAATATATCGATGGCTTAGCCAAAATCAAATTATTTTGAAAAACGAATATTTTGTATAGTAAGCACTGGTACCGCTCCTAAAAATATAATGTTTTCTGATTTGGTGGTAGGGGGATTAAAATACTGGTGCGGGTTTAGTAATTTGTATATTAGGCTATCTTTTTATTAACAGTATCATTTGGTCGTAATTGAATTATTATTGAGCGATGCAAAATTAAAGGGGATGAGCCATAACCGGTTCATTCCTTTATTATTTTAATTACCATATTTTTTTACCTGCGTTAGTTTCTAAAATATGCTATTATGATATGCGGTTATCTTTATATATAGGTAGAAACTATTCTAAATTGGTGCCTTAATATTAGATATGAAGATTTAATCATGTATGATTAAAGAAATTGTCATTTATCTATTGATAATTAAAATAATAAAATTATGAATTTAAAAGTGACGATTTAGACGAACGGTCGGTGAATCATTGCGGGTTTAATGGTTCTTATCGTTCTAATAAAATGCCTTCAATAAGGTTAAAAAAAGAGCTAATTTAGTCCTAGCTAGTTGAGCACAACATATTGTGTTTAAAATGTCAATACTTTCTATAAATTGTATTTTGCGCTAAGATAAGAACCGTTAATGAGAGGGGAAATTCATATGAAGGTACAAATCGTAAATGAAAAAGATTTAAATCACCTGACTGACTTAAAAGTTGTTAAGCGTGATGGCACGGTTACCGACTTTTATGCATATAAAATTGCCCTGGTTTTAAATGCTTTACATGCTGACGATCATACAAAACAGGTTGTTGCTACGACCTTATTTGAAAACTTAATTAAAGAAACCAACGTTAAAACAACGACAATTGCTGATCTCTTTATCAAGGGATTAGAGGAAGCTGGACATCCTGAAATGGTGAAAGCCTTTAAGGATTACCGTAAGCAAGATGAAGAAAACTTTGCCGAAGCTACTAATCCCCAACACAAGCTTGAGCAGCTTTTTGACCGTAACTCACGGGTTGTTCATGAAAATGCTAACAAGGATAGTCATGTTTTTAATACCCAGCGGGACCTTGAAGCTGGAATGGTCAGCCGGGCATTAGGCCTGAAAATGTTACCGGAAATCGTTGCTAAGGCGCACCTTCGTGGTGATATTCACTGGCATGATCTGGATTATTCACCAGTTACTCCGGAAACCAATTGTTGTTTGATTGATTTTGATGAGATGTTTAAGCATGGTTTTAAGATTGGTAATGCTTGGGTATCATCACCACGGTCTATTCAAACGGCAACGGCGCAAATGTCACAGATTATCGCTAACGTTGCTTCTTTGCAATATGGTGGTTGCTCGGCCAACCGAGTTGATCAATTGCTGGAACCATACGCCAAAATTAATTATCAAAAGCACATGAAGGATGCTGAAAAATGGATTGTTCCTGACAAGCGGGAAGCATTTGCCAAGGCAAAGACTAAAAAGGATATTTATGATGCTATGCAGGCCTTAGAATATGAAATTAACACCCTCTATTCTAGCCAAGGACAGACGCCATTTACGACTGTTAACTTTGGCCTAGGTACTAGTTGGATTGCTCGTGAAATTCAGAAGTCAATTTTGAAGATTCGGATTAAGGGCCTGGGTAAGGAACACCGGACAGCAATTTTCCCAAAGCTGATTTTCACCCTTAAACGTGGACTTAACCTTAATCCTGGTGATCCTAACTATGATATCAAGCAATTAGCCCTTGAATGCTCAACAAAGCGGATGTACCCAGACCTGTTAATGTATGATAAGATCAAGGACATTACAGGTAGCTTTAAGACTCCAATGGGTTGTCGTTCCTTCCTGCAGGGATGGAAGGATCCTGAAACCGGTAAGGAAGTTAATTCTGGCCGGATGAATCTTGGAGTAGTCACCGTTAACTTACCACGGATTGCCTTGGAAGCTCATGGTGATAAGAAGCTCTTCTGGCAGATCTTCAGGGAAAAGATGCGGATTTGCAAGATTGCCCTGGATTACCGGATTAAACGGACCAAGGAAGCTAAGCCAGAAAATGCACCACTGTTGTACATGTATGGTGCCTTTGGTAAGCGGCTCAAGAAGACCGACAGTGTCGATGAAGTCTTTAAGAACAGCCGGGCAACCGTTTCACTTGGCTACATTGGTTTGTATGAAGTCTGCACGACTTTCTATGGCCCAAAGTGGGAGCATAATAAAGAAGCTCACGATTTTGCTGTTTCCATTACTAAGGCGATGCACGACCTATGTGCTAAGTGGGAGAAAGAGGAAGGTTACCACTTTAGTTTGTACTCAACCCCGGCTGAATCTTTGACTGATACATTCTGCCAAGATGATATTAAGAAGTTCGGGCGGGTACCAAACATTACCGATAAGGAATACTATACCAATAGTTTCCACTATGATGTACGAAAGCACCCAACGCCATTTGAAAAGCTTGAGTTTGAGGAAGACTTCCCTTACCAGGCTTCTGGTGGATTCATTCATTATTGTGAATATCCAAATCTGCGGCAAAATCCAAAGGCTCTAGAGGCTGTTTGGGACTGGGCATATGATCACGTTGGCTATCTCGGCACCAACACGGCAATTGACCAGTGCTTCAAGTGCGGTTTTAAAGGTGAGTTTGAACCGACTGCTCGTGGCTTTAAGTGCCCACAATGTGGTAATTCTGACCCGGCCACTTGTGATGTGGTCAAGCGGACTTGTGGTTACCTGGGGAATCCTCAGCAGCGGCCAATGGTTCATGGTCGGCATGAAGAGATTATTCACCGGGTTAAGCATATGAGCCCGGGAATGATTGCCAATGCTGCTCAGTATGAAAAGAATCGTCAATTCGATAATAAAGCTCATGCCGACATTACCGGAGATCAGATTTAATTTTAGTTAATGATTGTAAATAAAAAATGAAAAGGGAGATCAACTTTGGTCTCCCTTTTCTAGATAGGAAGGATAAAATGGCATACACAGATCCAAAAACGAAACTTCGTTATCCAAAACCGAAAGAATGGTTAGCTAAAGACCACTCTTTGCAATACATTGCTGACTATAAGCCCTTTAACTTTGTGGATGGTGAGGGAGTACGTTGCAGTGTTTACGTCAGTGGTTGTCTTTTCAATTGTCCGGGTTGTTATAACAAAGCCGCTCAAAACTTCCATTATGGTCAGCCTTACACTAAGGAGTTGGAAGACCAGATCATGAAAGACATTTCGCAAAGTTACGTCCAGGGCTTAACCTTGTTGGGTGGCGAACCATTCTTGAACACCCAAGTCTGCTTGAAATTGGTTCATCGATTAAGAAAGGAGTTTGGTCATACAAAAGACGTCTGGGCTTGGTCTGGTTACACCTGGGAAGAATTATTAAAGGATTCAGCTGATAAGGTAGAACTCTTACATAACATTGATATTTTGGTTGATGGACGATTTGAACTAGCCAAGAAAGATTTGACCTTACAATTCCGTGGCAGTTCTAACCAGCGGATCATTGATGTCCCTAAATCCTTAAAAGCTGGCAAGGTAGTCATTTGGGATAAGTTGGTTCACTAGGCGGTGATTAGTAATGACAGAATTGGATAGTGCCGTCTGGGCAAACGAACCGGGCTGGTTACAGAAGAAACGTCAACTAGCGGGGATGCTACAAGGGCGTTTTCCTAAGCAAACTGACCAAGAAAATTGGTTAAAGGCTTGGCAAGGGCCAGCAACGGCCAATAGGGCAGCTGGCTGGTTAACACATACTGGTAAGGATTACGTTGCTCTGCCCTTGGATCGGGCGGTGAATAGCTATTCAGAAATGCTCCAGGAAAATCTAATGGAGAAGGCCCTTTTTTGGCAGGATGGGCAACTTAATGCCACCCACCTTAACCGTCTTGACGGTGGCCAATTTATTTACGTACCAGACCACTCGGTTGTGGACCAGCCAATCAGGTTAAAACCTACTCTGGAACTCCAGAATCCTCATACGGTGATAATTGTTGGCTCAGGGGCGCAGGTAACTATTGAAGAGACTGCAACGATTACAAGTACGGCTCCCGTTTTCGCTGGTGTTGAGATCCTGATCGGGACAGGTGCTCAGGTGCGATACCGCCAATTCAATTGTTTCACTTGTCCACGGGCCTACCAGGCTGTTCACTCTTATCAAGCTCGTGGAAGTAAGCTGTGGTTAGAATATGGCCAGGTCAGTGCAGTGAACGTTACTACCAGCCTTTATAGTTTCCTTGATGGTCACCATACTAATTGGACAGCCCAGGCTGCTATTAAGGCAGTTAAGGGATGTCAAAACGTTTATCCGGTATTAGATGGTTATGGTGTTGGTACCCAAGGTAGCCTCCAACTGTGGGGGATCACTGCACCAGGAGCAAACTTACAATTGAATGCGTTAAAAACTGGTTCAGGGGAACCCCTGCAATTGCACGATCAGCAAACCAGACTGACGAAGAATGAGGACTTAAAGTCACATTTGCCAGCTAACAGTTGGCTAAGAAGTAAGCTTTAGTGTTACGTTGATGTTACAAAATTGGCCTAAGGTGGACTTAAAAGCGGGAATTTAGCTTTTATTTGGTTAAATTTCCGCTTCTTTAATGCTGTATATTACAATCAGTTATTCAAAAGAAAAGACAGTTTAGCCCCGCCATGACAGGTGTAAGTCGCTTTTAAACGTTAATGAATGTTACAAATTATTACGATTGAGGCTGAATTTGATAATTCAGAGTAATCCGCCTGTAATTTACGAGGTGTATAGTATAAAGCGTTGATTGATATGAGCGATCAATATTAATAATTAAAACTAATAATGATTAAACAAAAAAGGATGGGATTGAATCTTTATGAAGCTATCTAAACACATCGCTAAAATTACTGCCGCTGTTGCTGGTGCCGTTGCGCTGGGAACCATCGCAACCGCAACCACTGCAAACGCCGACTCAATTTACACGGTGCAAAGTGGTGATACTTTATCAGGAATCTCATACAAGCTTGGTCATGATCTGAGCTTTGTTGATACCCTGGCTTCTACTAATCACATTGCCAACAAGAACCTGATTTACGTTGGCCAAAAGTTGGTTATCAAGGACGACGGTGAAGTTGCTCCGGCAACCGCTCAAGAAGTTGCAACATTACCTAGTGCAACTCCTGAAAACACTGCTACGAGTGCTAGCCAAAATAATGTTAGTGAAGCTGCTGCCAGTGCTAGTCAGAACAATAATGCCAGTCAGGCAACTGTAAGTGCTAGCCAGGCAACGAGTGCTACTAGTGAAGTTGCTAATACTAATACTACTAGCCAAGCTACTAGTGCTGCTAGCCAGGCTTCAACTACTGTTCAAGCACAAAGCACGCAGGCTCAACGGACACAAACCGCTCAACCTTCTACTCAGGCACGGACCGCTGCAACAACTAACACTAGCTACACCACTAGTGCTAATACTAATTATTCTTCAAATGTAAGTGGTAATGATGCTGCCGCCAAGGCTTGGATCGCTGCTCGTGAATCAGGTGGTTCTTACTCAGCACGGAATGGTCAATACGTTGGTAGGTATCAGCTTTCTGCTTCTTACCTGAACGGTGACTACTCTGCCGCTAACCAGGAACGGGTTGCTGACCAATATGTCGCTAGCCGTTATGGATCATGGACTGTTGCTCAATCATTCTGGCAGTCACATGGTTGGTACTAAAATTAACTTAAATAATTAAGATCGAATAAAAAGGTGATGACGTCCGCAACGTCATCACCTTTTTTGCGCTTGCTTTTTTCGTAATATTTTGATTAAACCATACAGAACACAGAGAAGGATGAATATAGTGATCACGAGGATAAGTTTCTTGATGTCTAGTGAGAACAAAGCATGACCACCATAAGCATAAAGAAAAGCAATTGGTAATGTTCCTAAACTAACCGCTAAGAAGTAATTTTGCTTAGGAATTTTAAGGACGGTTGCTACGCAATTGACCAATAGGTTGGGAATAATTGGAACGCTAAATCCCATTATCAAGCCCAAAAGGGGATAACGTTGTCGTGATAAGTAGGTAAAAGCGCGACGGTGGCGAAAGCGATCGGTAACCCCACTATGATGAACAAGGGTTAAAACAAAACCATTGCCAAGAATATTGCCACACCAATTAATAAGGAAACCACCTAACGGCCCAAAACAAGCACCGGTAAAAATACAAACCACGGAATTTGGGGCACCGGGAATGCTACAAAGGACTGCA
>NZ_JBFLGB010000067.1:0-9077 GCF_041859915.1 Limosilactobacillus sp. | reverse complement strand
GTGTACTTCAGATCAATGATGTTTAGAACAAATCACCGGTTCGTTTAACTCGTAATTTAGTTTTAGGTGTACTTCAGATCAATGATGTTTAGAACAGCGAGATGGTCGAAGCCCTATTCAAATCCGTTTTAGGTGTACTTCAGATCAATGATGTTTAGAACAGCTTGTAAGGTAATTAGATTATCAAGAAGGTTTTAGGTGTACTTCAGATCAATGATGTTTAGAACATTTGATGGCGATAGCACTGAACTGATTAGGTTTTAGGTGTACTTCAGATCAATGATGTTTAGAACTGAATTGCTGATCGTAAGGTACAAATCTGAGTTTTGAATATACTTTAATTTCTAAAACAATTAAGTAAGATCACCTTCATATACATGGGCTTTAGATGTACTTCAGATTAATGATGTTTAGAACTGCATTACATAGCTGCTTTTCAATGATTTTGTTTTGAATTTGCTTTAGAAATTATAATTATTTATTTAAGGAACTAGTTAGTTTAGAATTAAAGTTCATACTACTATTATTATGATTTTAATTATTTTCATTAATATGGGGGAAGTTTATCTTGAAATATTGTCCAAAGTGTGGAACCCGGAATCCTGCTGAAGCAAAATTTTGTAGTAATTGTGGCTATGATTTCAATAGTCATCAGGATACAACCAATGATCATTCTCGTGCGGAATTGCGACAATCAGCAAAGGCAAGTGGATCTCCATCGCGTCGTAAACGGTCACACTTTTGGTTAATTGCTTTAATAATTTTGGTAATTGTGATCGGGGCATTCATGTTTGTCCGTCAGTCGCATGGTGGCAATTTTAGCCTGGGCAATACAAGGCAATCCACTTCTAGTTCCATTCAAAAGAACCAAATTACTGGCTCTTATAAAGATAGTACCAATGATGTAGCGATGAGTTTAAATGCGAACGGGACTGGTCGCTATGTTTATGCGGATCCGGAAAATTCCAATACGGATGACCAGCTGACTTGGAAGAAAGCCGGAACTAATACCTATACTCTGAATCTTCAAAATAGTAATGTTACTAGTCCATTAACCGCTAAGCTTAATAATGGCAAATTGGTATTAAGTGGTGACAGCAATTGGCATACGGTGACCTTATATAAAAATAGTCGGACAATTAATCTCGATCACTTCCTTGCCAAAGAGGATCCTAAGACTCACCAGCAAGGTTCATCTCACAGTTCTGGTAATTCCAATACGAATCTTAGTACCCAACAATTAGGAACTCTCGTGGCGCTATATGCTATGCCTGATTGGTTTAAGTCAGGCATTGATGATGGCTTATGGTATGGAACTGACCATAATAATGATAATCGGGCAGGTTATAGTTACGTAACTGCTAATGGAGATCCGACCGGTTGGCTTTACTTTAAGCAAAATGGCAATGATGTAACTATCAAGTACGTTCATCCTGAAGGTGATGAGTCAGTTGCTGAGACGCCAACAACTACTAAACACCTGACGATTGATCGCCTGATCAGCGATTACTATGTCAATCAATCCCAAAAGAATGAAGTGAATGGCTGTGCGAATAAGTTAAAGCCTGAATCGGATTATAATAATAACCATTAAGTTAATTGAAAGATATTAAAAATTAGGAACCAATCTTAAAAGAGGTTGGTTCCTATTTAATTTTAGGAAAAAATAGTGCCATTAGTTGGTCCAGAATTTGCTGGGGGGTTAAATGACGAGCATTGCGTTGGAGATGGTAACTGTCGGCGCGCAAACAGGAAATCAACATATCTGCCCGAAAGCTAATCGTTTGCTGGTCGAGGTGGGGGTCATAGTGACCAATTAAGGTCGTAAAAAGTTGGTGGAGGCGTCGGTAATTGGGGCGTTGGTAATATCGTGAAATGGATTCAAGACTCCCGGTCGGCAGTAAACGTTGCCGGCGTTCACGAGAGTCAAGGTACTGGCGAAGGGCCTGTTTAATTGTTTGCCGGTTAATTGGCTTTTGTTGAAACATTGCCTCTTGAGCTACTAGGTATTCGTCAAGTTGGGCATAGGCGAGGGCAATGAAGAGATCACCCTTGGTGGGGAAATTACGGTAAAGGGTTCCAATTCCGACCCCAGCCTTTTGGGCAATTTGAGCCATTGTGATTCGTTGACCATTACTTTGTTCCAGCAAGTGACTGGTAGCCCGGAAAATCTTTTGCCGGTTTTTAGCGGCGTCTGTTCGCATGGTGAACGCTCCTTTGTAATTATTGACAAATTCACTTCTAGGGGATATTATACCATTTGTCAATAAGCGGAATATATTCCGATAATGGAGGAGGAGAAAATTTGCATTTAAAACAACGAATTGTTTTGACGATTGCAATGTTGAGTTACCTGTTGACGGCGATGTCGAATTGCCTAGTGATCACCGGCTTGACCAAAATTGCCGCTGATCTTTCGCTTAACCAGGTTGGCCTGTCCTGGGTTCAAAATGCCTATGGCTTAGCCTTTGGTAGCTTTTTGCTCTTAAGTGGTCGATTGAGTGATGCCTTTAGTCGGCGCAGCATCTTAAACATTGCACTGGTAATTTTCTTGGTTGGATCCCTATTATCGGGGATGGCAACCAGTGGACCGGTTATGATCGGGGCCCGTTTCCTACAAGGGATTGGCTCAGCCCTGCTAGCGCCTACCAGTATGGCCCTATTAATTGATTATTTTGATGGCCCAGCCCTGGTGAAAGCTATTGCTTGGTATAGTTCAGTTGCTGGGCTTGGCTCTAGTATCGGTCTGATTCTAGGAGGACTTTTTGCTAGCCTTTGGTCTTGGCGATTGGGTTTCTACCTTAATGTTCCAGTTTGTTTGGTAATGCTTCTCTTATCGTGGCAAACTCTCAAAGCAACTACCGCTTTGGAAGCTCATCAGCGTTTTGATTTACTGGGGACAATTACCTCAGTCTTAGGTTGTGGCATGTTGGTCTTTGCCCTAAATGGTGCTAAGCAGCCTTTATTAACGTTGGGAGTCGCTATCCTAATCATGGCTGTGTTCGTCATTATTGAGCATCACAGTCAGCATCCACTTTTACCATTGTCAATTTTTCATAACTGGGTGCGAACGGATGGTTACCTCTGCCGCCTAATCTTAAATGGGGCTGTTCTTGGTTACTGGTTCTTTGTTTCCGAATATTTGCAGCAAGTAATGCATTATTCACCCCTTCAGGTTGGCTTTGCCTATCTACCCTTATCGGTAACCCTTTTCTTGGCAGCAATGGTTGTGCCACGACTAGTAAATGCCTGGGGTAATAAAATTGTTTTAATCATCGCGTCTATCACGATGTTGGTTGGTTTTGCCCTTACACTAACAATGATTGGCCGTGGCTATTGGTTGAGCGTTGGTATTCCAATGTTTATTCTTGGCTTGGGACAAGGTTTGGCGTTAGCGCCGACCACTAATATGGGTATTTACCATGTCCCCGCTCAAGAGAGTGGCACCGCCTCTGGTCTGGTTAATGTGGCTCACCAAATTGGGGGAGTTCTGGGCTTGGCGTTAATGGTTAATGTGGCTTCGGCCCTCGTTGGAGCTATTAGCATTCAGCGTCAATTTAGTGTTGCAATGGTAGTCGCAGTCGTTATGATGACTTTGACCGTGCTTTTAGCGCTCTTGGCTGGCCGTGAAGCTCAAGAAAAATAATAGATAATAGGCAATGATAGCTTTTAAGACTATCATTGCCTATTTGTAGTTTAGTTATTAACTTGGTGCTCAGTAATTAATTTTTCCTGTAAAGCGGCTAGTTTAGTGGTTAGATAAACGGGGTAACGATCAGGATTAACTAAGCGCTTGGTAGCTTCTGGCAACTCTGATAATTTTGACTTAGCATATTTTTGAATTTGAAAGACATCATTTTCTGGGGTAAGGGTGTGTTGAGCAGATAAGTAATCCTTAAGTAGGGGAACTGCCTTAAAATCAGTTAATGTTCTCGTGGCATTGGTGGCTTGCGGATCAGCGTTGATAACTTTTAATGGAGTAGTTAGTTTCTCATCGGCCAGGGCGATCACATCAGCAAAAGCCTTACCATTTTCGTCATAGAGACGGTAGACCTGTTTATCGCCAGGAAGGGTAATCTTTTCTCGACTATCGGAAACCTTGATCTTCGGTATCCACTGGTGGTTGACCTTTTCAGCGGCCAGCTTGTAAACACCGCTCAAGACGGGACTAGAAGAACTGGTGATCAGGCGTTCACCGATCCCGAAGTTATCGATTGGTGCTCCTTCATCAAGCAGTGACTTAACGACTTGAGCATCGAGAGCATTCGAAGCGGTAATCTTGGCATTTTGAAAACCGGCGGCATCAAGCATCTGACGGGCCTTAGTAGCTAACTGGGTAATATCACCGGAATCGATACGGATGCCAATTGGTTCATGGCCATGAGCACGGGCTTCTTTGAAGACTTTAATCGCGTTTGGTACCCCAGAAGTGAGGACATCGTAGGTATCAACGAGCAACGAAATCTTATCTGGATAGACATGCGCCCAGGCGCGGAAGGCACTGAGCTCATCGGGGAAGCTCTCTACCCACGCATGAGCCATCGTTCCGGCAGCGGGGATGTTAAAACGACTAGCTGCTAACAAGTTCGAGGTATTGGTGCAACCACCGATCACAGCGGCTCGAGCACCATAAGTAGCGGCATCGGGGCCTTGTGCTCGCCGTGCGCCAAATTCCATGATGGGTCGTCCTTGCGCCGCATGGTTGATTTGCCAAGACTTGGTAGCAATTAGGGACTGGTGATTGATAATGTTCAAAACCAGGGTCTCCAGGAGTTGGGCTTCAACCAACGGACCAGTGATTGACATGATGGGTTCGCGAGGAAAAACAGGAGTACCTTCGGGTAAAGCTTTAACCGTGCATTGGTTGTGAACACGGCTGAGGTAATTTAAAAATGCTGGGGAAAATTCTTTGAGTGATTGCAAGTATGCAATATCATCGGCGGAAAAATGCCAATTTTTAATTTCCTCAATAACTTGCTGAAGACCGGCACTGACGACAAAACTACCATTGTCGGGAACACGCCGGTAAAAGACATCGAATCGGGCCTGACGATCGTGGGGTAAGGCGGCATAATAACCGTTTGCCATTGAAAATTCATAAAGGTCAGTTAATAATTCAAGAGACAAAACTGCCACTCCTTTTAAGTAAAAAATACTTTAATTACAGTAAAATAAAAGTATAATTAACTTTTATTATCTTTAGTGTAACCAATTTTTTGATGAATGCAAGTTATTTTAATTGATAAAGCTTGGGTGGCCGCCCCGAGTGCTTAGTGACCGCAACGCCAATCTCCTCAAATAAATGCGCGTGCGTCTTCTTAAAATTAGAATTATCGATTTGTCCGGCAGTAGTACCAAGAAAAGTGGCGTAAACTTCACGAGCTTGGCGAAGGGTAAAGCTCTGACCAAGTATCTTCAATATATTAGGTTGGTAGTCAAGCTTATTTTTGATTCGGGTAATAGCAGTACAGATAATCTGAACATGGTCAAAGGCTAATTGACTATGTTCGTCAAGCGTTAAAATTTGTCGGTTATGGACCAGCTTCGGTGTTAGAACTGTGGTTTGAAGGACAAACCATTGAGCATCGGTGGCACCATAACCAGGGTGTAGTGGCAACATGGTGGGAAGAAAAGTCATGTAGGCCAGAGCCAAGGCCCGGGTACCGCTGACCCGCTGCGGATCGGTAAAAGTGGCTAACTGTTCAGCGGCATTTAATGGTACCCGAAGGCCAATCTTGTCACTGATTAAACGAATACAAGCAGCATCAGCACTTTCGTCTCGACGTAAAAGTGTTTCTGGAAGGGCCCAATGACCTTTAAAAGGGTCCGCCGCCCTCTTAATTAATAGAATCTGGGGCTTATGCAGCTCCGGATTAAAGCTCCAAATAACATTAGTAATGGTAACTAATGGTCGAGCAATGATTTGCCCTTCATCCATAATGCTCACTTCCTTACTAATTAGATTATAGCATTGTACATATTTACCCTGTTAACTTTGGCTTTCATCTAATAAGCCGTCCATAAAATTCTGCATAATCACTCGTCCTCCTGTAGAACGATTATGTTGCTGATAAAGTATTTGTCGATGAATATTTTCGTAACCAAAAAGAACATTGGCAAAATGTTTAGCTTGTTCATCATCAGGATTGTCAATCAGTTGATTAGTAAGGTTAATTAGGCCTACTCTGATAGCACGACGCATTCGTTGTACCATTATTTTCTTATCATGTTTGTCAATCCCAATTTGGGCTGTTAAATCAATATTTCGGTAATGTTCACCAGTATGGTTCATAATTTTTATTACTTTAAGAATATCAGTACTACCTAGTTCGGCTGCCATTCCCAATGATTTCAGAATAACATTAGCGTGTTCACTAATAGAAATTTGCTTGTTAGGTTTATCCTCTTCGTTAAATTGTTTAGCCATTGCTGAAATTGATAATAATTGTCGACTCATCTGGATGCTTTTTTCGACTTTAGCAATCACCGATTTAACTTCAATTAAATTAATTGGTTTATTAATAAAAAATTCAATTCCAGCTTGATAAGCCTTTGTACGTAATTCATCATCTTGTACCTTAGAAATCATAATAAAATGTATGTTGGGCTTAATAGCCTTGATAGCATTAATTAACTCAATGCCGGAGAGCTCAGGCATTAAAAGGTCGGCAAGTACAATGTCAACGTCTTGGAACTGAATATCGGCTTGTGCTTGTTGAGGATTAGTACTCATACCAACTACTTCATCATTAAAATTTTGCTCAATAATATTTTGCAAGACGAATAATATTGCCTGGTCGTCATCAACAATGTAAAATTTTATTTTACTTGTCCTCCTTTACTAATTAAAATTTTTTTATTTAATGAGATAGTAAATGTTGTACCAATGCCTTCTTGTGAATTAACTTTAATATGTCCATCAAATTGATCATGAATAATTGAATAAACGTTGGATAGACCAATACCGCGATAAATATCACCAGATTGATCAAATTTAGTAGAGAACCCAGCTTTAAAAATTAAGGGCAACATTGCTTGGGGGATACCTTGACCATTATCGTGAACAATGATTTGGACATTTTCCCCTTGACTAATGACCTTAATTAAAATCTCACCATTGTGATTTTTACCAATAGCATCGATTCCGTTGATAATTAAATTGGAAAGGATCGTTACTAAGTAATAATGTTCAGGAATTGTTGCTATGAGTTCATTTTGTACTACTAGGTTGATATTGAGTTGTCGAGAATGAATAATTGCTTGAGAATGAGAGCTGACAATTTTAAGAATATCACTCATTTGCATAGGAACATTATTTTGGTCATTGAAATAATCACCTAATCCTTTAATAACATCTTGATAAGAATGCTTAATTTCATGAACTCGTTGGGCAACTTCATAGGCCATCTTTTGTTCTTCTGGTAATTGTTTTACTTTTAGCCGTTCATTTAATAAGTATGCATTTTTAGTGACATTTTCAATATCATTAATTGCTTTTTTCATAAAGTAAACTTCACTTTTCACAGCTGCGGCTACCCAGATAAAATGATAATATTGTCGTTCATGATCTTCGTTGCGGACAATTAATAGTTGAAAGTAATGAAAAATAAAAGCAAGTAAGGTAGCAATTATTGTCCGAAGAATTGCTACGAGGAAAACAAGTTCAACAACGTGAAGTGAAAAGCCACTCATTTTAGTTAAAAAGCCAATTTCGACTAAGTTAGCAACATAATCACAAAGAACGATTGTTAAGAAAAAAGCAGAATTATTATGAAAATGGCGTTGCCAATATAATAAATAATAGATTAAAGAATAGGAGAAAAAATATAAAATATCAGCCAGTGTATAATTAATTACGTGATAAGTATTATGAGTTAATAATAAAACAATGCCGCGAAAAACAGGTGAAGCAATAGCAATGGCTAAGCTAAATTGAAGTGGATTAAGGTCCTGGTTGAAATAAAGAAAAACCGGCAATAATAAGGCTGACAAAGCAATAATGAAGCCAGGAAAAAAGGCATTAAACTCAATTTGAGAAGCTAGGGCAACACAACTGGCAGCAATAATAATTCGTTGCCAACGGTGAAAACTAAGAATGTTGTTCTTTTTAAGCATAAAATACCTCGGAATTTTTTTGAATTTTGCTGAATTTATTAGAAAGCGCTTTCTATAATCTTAAATATTATTAGCCGGAAGACGTATTATACCGGCTATCTTTTATCATTATACACTTGTTCAAAATTACGCATAGTTTTAATGATAAGAGAGTAATTATTCTATACACAAAGGAGATTAAGATTATGGATGCAACTGTTGAACAACCACAGCATAAAAAATGGAAATTGAAAATGCCGGGTGCATTTACAATTCTGTTTTTTTTAACGGTCATTTCAGTGTTATTAACTTGGTTTATTCCAGCAGGTTCTTATTCTAAATTGACTTATGGGCATAATGAATTAACAGTTATGCAGCCAAGTGGAAAGAAAACCACTATGCCTGCTACTCAAGCTTCATTAAAGAAGTTGAATGTACAAATTGATATTGACCAATTTAAATCAGGCGCTATCAGTAAACCGGTTTCAGTTCCAGGAACCTACAAACGGCTCAAACAACACCCTGCTAGTTTTTACTCAATATTTACTAATATGGTTAATGGGACTATGCAGGCTGTCGATATTATGATTTTTATTTTTGTTCTTGGAGGATTGATCGGTGTTGTAAAAGCTTCAGGTGCATTTGAATCAGGTCTAGAATCCCTGACTAAAAAATCTAAAGGAAAAGAATTCATTTTAGTCTTTATGGTTGCTATTTTACTGGCCTTTGGTGGAACACTTTGTGGCATTGAAGAAGAGGCGGTTGCTTTTTATCCGATTTTAGCGCCGGTTTTTATTACTATGGGATATGATTCAATTGTAACTGTTGGGGCAATTTTTTTGGCCTCGTCAATTGGGACAACCTTTTCGATTATAAGCGTGTTGGTTTAGCGCAAGTACTAATTGAAGCACCGGATTTATTGATTCTAGACGAGCCAACCAACCATCTTGATTTTGATTCTATCGCTTGGTTGGAAAAATTTT
>NZ_JBFLGB010000066.1:0-9216 GCF_041859915.1 Limosilactobacillus sp. | reverse complement strand
TATGCCCGCGCCCCGGCAATCTCAATCACGGCCTGTGGCTGCCTAGGAGTGTTCGTTGCTATTCATTTCGTCAAGCACTTGAACGTGACGTTCATAATGTGGTTGGTGATCTTGGTAATGGTTTACACCTCAGCCCTAATGTTGATTGAGGGAAGCCGGAAATTTAAATTGGCGGCAGAATAAAAGAAGTCAGCGTAAAGCGAACGCTTTTACGCTGACTTCTTTTAATTTTATAGGTTGTCACCACGTTCGAATTGGAACTTGGAGTTTAATAGTGTTTGCCGAACTAAACTGGTGGTTAGCTTGCGGCCTTCTTCAGTAACGTGCTTGGCACTTTCCATGTTGGCCTGCGTCAGGTAGTTAATCAGGTCATCGCCACGTTTGCCCTTGGCACCCGCGGTGATTTTGTCTACCCGGCCAACACCGTAGCTTTGGGCGTCGTCGCGAAAGGCGTTTACTTCGTTGATGAATTCGTGGTAGCGTGGTTCAACGATTACCTCAAACATCTTGTACATCCAGTAGGCACTCTTTTCCGGTTGGACATCCTGGGTTGCGTAAGCGTAGTTGGCAGGGGTGTCATTGATATTGGTAAAGAATGGGACATACGGGCTGTAGCAGTAGAAGCCAAAGTTGATCCACTGAATTGCTGCGTACTCGGCCGGGACATCATTCCGAATTTGCATGATGCACGAACTCTGGTTCCGGTCTAAAGCGATGGAACGGAACCGCTTTTGCTCGTCAGGCGTACCACTGGAGTAGGTGCCCATTGGGTCAAATGGGGTTTGGTTATAGTGGGAAGAAAGGAAGTATTCAACGTCTTCGATTGCAATCTTCTTCTCCGGCTTCCGAATGAACGGCATGTCTTGACTAGTTGGCTCCTGATCAATAGAAGGGTTGAACAGCTTCTGCCCATACCAGGTCCGTGGGGTATTGTAGTAAGCATCCGCTTCGTTTTCCGTAGCAAAAATCTTCCGGAAGTTGAACTTGCCGGGATATGGGTTCAAGTGGTGGTCCTCAACGAACTTTTCAATCCCCTTGGCGTACATGAAGTTATTGGGATCATCGAAGCTGATTTCCTGGATACACATGTTGTTCGGGGCAATTGCATAGCAGTCGTCTGGAATCCGTTGGGCAACCCATTGGTGCCCACCAGCTGTTTCAAAGTACCAAACTTCGTCCTTGTCAGAGAAAGCAATTCCGTTAGTCTCCCCCGTTCCATACTTTTCAATTAAACTGCCTAAGCGCTTAACCCCTTCACGGGCGGACTTGATAAATGGCAGGACGAGGTAGAGCATTGAGTCCTCATTTACCCCATTCTTAACAAGTGGGTCGTGGCCAAGAACACGGGGGTTCGTGTTCTCCGTTTCTGTTGAACTCATTGCAACATTGAATTCATTGATTCCTTGTTCATCCCACCGGCCAATTGCGGGGTCTCCATTTGGGGTCGCGGTGAAGCGGCAGCCCTTGCCACTCATCATTACCTTTAGGCCGTTATAAGCGGATGTATATTCTTCGCCGGTGTAATCCTTAGCGGGAAAGACCCGAAACGTCTTGGGGTTAACCCCGTCTTCACCATCTTCATCACGGGCAATAATTGTTGAGCCATCGATTGTGGCGTTCTTACCAACGAGCATGGCTGTACAGCTGGATAACTCTTTTTTCATCTTGGTCACAATTCCTTTCATAAATAATAACAATTCACTTACCATTAATAATAACACTTTAAATTAAGTGGATAACTAGTTGATAAAAAATGCTATTTAGGAAAGTAGTGAATTTAGAAAGATTAAATCCTTCTTTTTTGACTTTTGTTTTAGGATAGCCAAAATAATTATTTACAAATTAAAGATTAGTAGTAACATAGTTATTGGAAGTTAATAGCAAATTGGCATACTGTTTGCTGTTAAGAGAACCTAGAGAGGGGAATACTAATGTTTGAAATTAAGCCAAAGAAGTTCAAGAAGATCCTCGTTGGTGTCGATGATGCACCAGATGCCCGGGCAGCTTTTTCATATGCTGTCGATAAGGCTAAGCGGGACGGTTCCGAATTAGGAATTGTTTCTATTTTGGAAACTGGTCACATTAATGTTTACCAAATTCTCGATAAGGACTATGTTCATAGTAGTGAATCTGAATTAAAAAAGCGGGTTAACGAATACGTTCAAGCTGCTATTAATTACGGTGTTGACCCGAAGAAGATTACGGGAATTGTTGACCATGGTGAACGTCCAGCTGAACGGATTTGCAACCATGTTATTCCTGCTTTCCAACCGGACCTGTTGATTATTGGTTCAATTGGTAAGTGGGGGAACCGGAAAGCGGTTGGATCTCAAGCTTCGTACATGACACGTCATGCGGGAACTTCAGTATTCGTTATTCGGACAACTGCAGTACAAACTTATGAATAAACCCAATAAGGGCTTATGATTAAGAAAAGCGATAGTCAATTGGCTATCGCTTTTTACATCTATATTTGACTTTTAACGATTCTAATCTGCAAAGCATAAATTCAATAAAACATTTGAAGATATCAATTATTATGTTATAATGATTCTAAACTGGCACGAAGGAGGAAGAAATATGCCAAAGAAAAAGATGTCATTAGCTCAGAAGGTCAATGTCCTCCGTGCAAGTGTAATGGGAGCTAATGATGGCATTATTTCAGTTGCCGGAATTGTTATCGGTGTTGCTGCAGCGACGAGTAATGCCTATTCAATTTTGATTTCTGGACTATCGGGTAGTCTTGCGGGGATGATTTCCATGTGTATGGGAGAATACGTTTCTGTGTCCACCCAAAAGGATTCACAAAAGATGGCGTTAATTAGCGAACGGCAACGGCTTGACGACCAGTACCAACAAGAATTTAATTATGTTCAAAAAAAGTATGAAGCGCAAAATATTGATCCAAAGCTAGCTCACCAAGCAACCACTGAATTAATGAAAAAAGATTCGCTTGGGACGGCTGTTCAAGAACGGTATGGCTTTAATCCCCAGGACTTTACTAGCCCATATGCAGCAGCCATTGCTTCTTTCATATCGTTTCCAACCGGGTCGATTCTACCAATGGTGGCGGTAACGATGGCACCTGCCAATGTCCGGATAATTGCTACCATGGTGGCGGTTTTAATTGCGTTGCTGATTACCGGTTACTTTGCGGCAGTCCTCGGAAAGTCGAACCGCGTTAAGTCAATGATTAGAAACGCCGCTGCTGGCCTGCTCACGATGGGTGTTACTTTCGTGATTGGTCAGTTATTTGCACGTTAGGGGGATGATTTTTGATGGAAATGTGGAAAAAGCGTCAAAAGCAAACGATGGAAGAAAAACTGAATACCCTCCGTGCCGGTGTTTTAGGTTCTAATGACGGTATTTTAACGGTTGTTGGGGTCCTGGTTTCCGTGGCCGCCGCAACGACAGACCGTTTTACAATTTTCATTGCTGGTTTATCAGATCTGCTTGCCTGTGCCTTTTCGATGGCCTCTGGGGAATATGCCTCCGTTTCTACCCAAAAGGATACCGAAAAATCTGCGGTTGCCCATGAAGAAAAATTATTGAAGACCGATTTTGAAGGCGAACTGGCCGCCGTTCAAAAGTACTACGTTGATAAGGGAGTTAGTCCCGAAACCTCAATGGCCATTGCTCGTGATCTATTAAAGAAGAAGCCGCTTGAAACAGTTGTCCGGGTTAAGTATGATATCGAGTTAGGGCACTACCTGAACCCGTGGGACGCCGCTTTTTCGTCTTTATTCTCGGCTGCTGCGGGGGGACTTTTCCCGCTGATGGCAATGACTTTTGCCCCCGAAGCCGACAAGTGGATTGCCGTTATTCTGGCGGTTATTTTAACAAGTGCTCTAACAGCGTTTATCAGTTCAAAGCTCGGTAACGGTTTAGTCAAGATTGCGGTTATTCGAAACATTATCATTGGGTTGATTACAATTACCATCCACTACGGTGTCGGTAAGTTGTTCTAAAATAAATTAGTATTTATACCTATACAAAAAAGCTGGGAGAAAACAATGGTTTCTCGCCAGCTTCTTTTGTAATTAGATTTATTTGTTAATGTGATGATCATTGATCATTTCCCGTTCGTCAGCAACGGTGTTAAAGAGCTCTTCGCCTTTGCCACGGCTACACTCTGCTTGGAGAGTGATGTGGCAAATTCCATACTTTTCGCGTAAAAGCTTTTCCACCTGGGAGTAAATCTGTTCAATCTGACTGAGGGGCTTATCCTCGCAGTTGAGGTGGGCAGAAAAGATGATGTGGTGTTCATCAATCATCCACGCATGGACGTGGTGAACGGCATCGACGCCGTCAATGCTTGTCAGGTCTTTAGCAATCGCCTCGTAGTCGAGGTCGGGCGACGACTGCATCAGAATCCGAATGGTCTGGTTGATAATTGGCAGTGATTCGTAAGCAATGTAAATAGCAACCGCAATAGTTAGGAGTGGGTCTAACCACGGAACGTTGACAAAGATCAAGATGATTCCGCCGATGATAACGGCAACCGACGAAAGGGCGTCACTCAGAACGTGGAGGTAGGTTGCCTTGACGTTTAAATTGTCATGACTGCCGGAATGAAGGAGGGCGGCGGATAGGAAGTTGGCGACAAGCCCGACAATGGCGACAACCATCATAATTGTCCCGTTAATGTGTTGGGGATGACTTAACCGTTGGATGGCCTTACCAATTAAGAAGATGGCAATAATTACCAATAAGAGACTGTTGGTAAGGGCTGAGAGGATTTCCGACCGCCGGTAACCATACGTACTTTTCCGGGTTTCTGGCCGGCCACCGATTTGCTGCGCAAAATAACCTAAAATGATGGAAAAGGAATCGCCCATATTGTGAAAGGCGTCGGAAAGCAGGGCTAGACTACCAGAAATCAGCCCCCCGATAATTTCAACGACTGTGATTAAGACATTTAGCAGGGTAACGGCTAGGAAACGTTGCCCCGTGATTCTCTCTTTCATTATTACTGAATGCTCCTCTGCATATTGATTGCAATTTTTAATAATATTGTATTAAAATGAATGATTGTAGTTAACGAAAAAGTTAGGCAATCCAAACTACTCGGTTTTATATTATGCTATAATCGTAATATATTCAATATCGAGTTATTGTGTTATGACCGTTCGAAGGCCAAAAAATTTATTGAGAGGTGAACTAGATTGACTCCAATGAAGGAAGATTACTTGAAAATCATCTTTGAGCTCGGCGGTAGTCATAAGAAAGTTTCCAACAAGGAAATTTCATTAGGATTAGGAATTGCTGCTGGTTCAGTGACCGAAATGATTTCCAAGTTGGCCGACGAGGGGCTCGTTGTTCACGAACCATACGCCGGAATTTCATTGACAGCAAAGGGCCAAAAGTATGCGGCAGAATTAGTGCGAAAGCACCGGCTATGGGAAACATTCTTAGTGGATAAGTTAAATTACAACTTTGCGGATGTTCACTCAGAAGCAGAAATTCTGGAGCACCAGACGAGCGATCGATTGGCAACCGCCTTAGATGACTATTTACAGCACCCCAAACACTGCCCCCACGGTGGGGTTATTCCTTCAGCTAACGGCAAGTTCCCTGACGTCAGTCACCGCTTATTAGCTGATGCCGAGGATGGTGAAGAGGTCGAATTAGAGCGCTTCTTAGATAATCACGAGCTGTTGACTTACCTAGAAGAACTGCAACTGCGTCCTTCCGAAACAGTCAAGGTTATCCGTCACGAGCCGTTCGAGGGACCAATTGTCATTGAAAAGGATGGCAGTGACAAGGAAATCAACGTGTCCTACAAGGCGGCCCATAATATTTTTATTAAATAAGGAGAATTCAAGCGAGGGAGGCAATTGTCTTTCCCGCTTGTTTTTTTAACAAAGCGCTGCGCGAGTAATTTGACTTGTGGTATACTCAAAATAATTGCTAAAAATTAAAATTAGGAGTAATCATATATGTTTATTAAACGCGATAATCATCGCTGGCGTCGATTTGCATTTAGTGGAGGCTTCTTTATCATCTTATTGCTATTGATCAAGTTTAATTCTTCGGTAGCAACGATGATGGACGCCGTCCTGCAATCACTTTTCACCAGCCAGCGCCTTGAAGGCATCGGCTGGTTCCACGCCTTGATGACCTTCTTGTCGTTTATTGCTAGCCCGAAGATGGATATCATCTGGGTGATCATCATTGCCGTTTTTCTATGGTTGAGGCAATGTAAGATTCCCGCAATTTGGTCGGTCTGCACGTTGATCGGTGGGGACTTCTTTGGCGGGGTCTTTAAGCACATTGTTAAGCGGGCCCGACCTTCGCAGCATCTCCCAACTGATGACGGTTATAGTTTCCCAAGTGGTCATACTTTAGGAATCTTTTTGATTGCGGCAATTCTCTTATTAGTGGTTTTGCCGTTGATCCAGCGGCAGTCGGTGCGGACTATTTGCCAGATCTTATTAGTATTTGCTATTTTCTTCTTGGCAATTTCGCGAGTTTACCTGTACGCCCACTGGCCTTTCGATACGATTGGGGCAATGTTGCTGGCGTATGCATGGCTCCAGGTTGCTGAATGGCTGTACGTTGCTTGGGCGCCGCGCCTGCAACGGATTCCAATGTTAGAAGATTCGATTATTTAATGAAACAAGAAAAGAGCTGTGACCTAGTTACAACTCCTTTTTTATTGCCCGGGAAATATTCATGATAGAGACAAAGAGACTAATAGTTAAACCACTGATTACCGATAATGACCACCAGGTTGCCCAGGTGCTGGCTGATCCAGAGTTATTGGACGCTGCCCATATCAGCTTCACGTCATTACCGGCAAGCAGCTTTGAGATTAAAATGTTTTTACAAGCGGTCCAAGTGTTTGGTATTTATCAGAAGGAGGACCCAACTAAATTGTTAGGCCTCATTACCGCCGACCAGACTAACCCGACGCTTTTAACCAATGAATGTGAGATTGGTTACCTTGAACGTCGGTCCGTATGGGGGCAGGGGGTCATGACCGAGGCCTTGCGGGGCTTCTTGGATGGGACCCCACTGGCAATCGTGGCCACCACCGATGAAGACAATGAGCGCTCCCAGCACGTCTTGAAAAATTCTGGTTTTCGGCTAACTGGCCGGGAAGGTAAGCGGTTAATCTGGCGAAGGCCCGCTTGCACTCGGAGTTAATCAGAGTATAATATTTTACAAAATGAAGAGGTTGCGTTTTTCAATAGTAGCCGCTGTGAGGTGAATAAGCACTGGACCAGTGAGTGGAAGGGAAAAACGCCGAAACAGGCTGGAACTTATTTTTCAGTTTGTTGGGTCATGGCTTAAGAGGTTATGGACTGTCGCGGATTTACCGCGGGGCGCTTCCAACGAGTGATTCAATAATTAAGAAGTTAATTGAGTCTGCTAACGGGATGAGCCGTTAGCAGACTTTTTAATTACCCTCTTCAAAATCTGTTTGTTTGGAGGATTTGTTTAATGGCAGAAGAGACACAGAACCAGCATTCGACTGGCCACATTAAACGAACATTAAAGACTCGGCACCTGTCAATGATTGCCCTTGGGGGAACCATTGGGACCGGGCTATTTATCACTAGTGGTTCGGCAATTTCGACGGCCGGACCTGGTGGAGCTCTAACGGCTTATGTCATCATGGGAATCATGGTTTTCTTCTTGATGACTAGTCTTGGTGAGATGGCAACCTATATGCCGCTAACGGGATCGTTCTCTGCATACTCAACGAAGTTTGTGGACCCAGCTCTCGGTTTTGCGATGGGGTGGAATTACTGGTTTAACTGGGCGATTACCATCCCGGTTGACGTCACCAGTGCCGGAATTGTGATGAACTTCTGGCTACCCCACGTTCCTAGCTGGGTATTCAGCACCATCGTCTTAGCCCTGATCTTTTTGATTAACTGGTTGTCGGTTCGTTCCTATGGAGAAACGGAATACTGGCTGGCCCTTGTAAAGGTCATTACCGTTATTTTCTTCCTGGTTGTTGGAATTGCAATTATTTTTGGAATCATGGGCGGTAAGCCAGTGGGCCTTTCAAACTTCCATTACAAGCAGGCCCCATTTGTTGGTGGGGTTCCCGCCATTATTAGCGTGTTCCTGGTTGCCGGGTTCTCTTTCCAGGGGACGGAACTGGTCGGTATTACGGCCGGGGAAGCGGCAACGCCTGAGAAGTCGATTTCTAAGGCCATCCATTCTACCTTCTGGCGGATCCTGCTATTCTACATCTTGGCAATCTTTGTCATTGCCTGTGTATTGCCGTACACTAACAAGAACCTGATGAACTCAAACGTTCAAAATATTACGATGAGTCCGTTCACGATTATCTTCAAGCGGGCTGGTTTAGCAGTAGCGGCCAGCATCATGAACGCGGTTATCTTAACCGCCGTTATTTCTGCCGCCAACTCAGGGCTCTATGCCTCAACCCGGATGCTGTATTCTCAGGCCCGGGAGGGATACGCATGGCGCTTTCTTGGCTACGTTAACCGGCGGGGAATCCCAATTTATGCCTTGGTATTTACCATGGTTATTTCAACCTTGACCTTTGCTACCCAGTTCATTGTTCCCCAGGCCTACGTATACCTGACGGACGCCTCTGGTTTGTGTGGCTTTATTGCCTGGCTGGGAATCGCCATCTCGCACTTCCGCTTCCGCCGGGCTTACATTGCCCAGGGTCACTCGGTTAACGAACTGAAGTACCACGCCACCCTGTACCCATTTGGGCCAATCTTCGCTTTTATTTTGTGCATCATCGTTATTTGTGGGCAAAACGTTGATGCCTTTGCGAAGCTTGATTGGTCCAATATCCTGATTACCTACATGAGTGTGCCACTGTTCTTGATCCTGTTCTTCTACTACAAGATTCGTTACCGGACACACATTATCCCGTTAGACAAAGTGGACTTGAGTAAGAGCACCAAGGGTGAAAAGTACGAAGGCTAGTCGATAATATATTTTAAAATCTTCCCGAAAATTTCCGGGAAGATTTTTTATAAACGGGCAAGGAAACACGTTCTTTTAAGGACGTGATGAATTGCCTATTTTTTAATCGAACATACGTTTCAGAGTATGATATAATGTCTTTAACAGAGAATGGTGTTCAGATATTAATTAGCTTTGTTGACTGGCCAATGATGAAAGATTGTGGTGAAAATGGCACAAGTTATAAAGGGGATCAAACTTCGCCTATATCCCAATGCCCAGCAAAGGGAACAATTGTGGCAGATGTTTGGCAAC
>NZ_JBFLGB010000065.1:0-9261 GCF_041859915.1 Limosilactobacillus sp. | reverse complement strand
ACCTTCTAATGTTTTATATTTCATTCTAGTGGCTTTTCCACCTCTTATATGTCTCTCTGATTTATTTAAATCTAACACATCCTTAGCCTCTTTGGCTACTTGTGGATTTATTTTTGTGGTTGCGAGGTCTTTGGCAGACTTTTAGCTTTCTTCATCATCTCTGGAAACTGGGCATTAGTGATTGTCTCTCGCTCGGTATAAACCGTACCATCAATCATCACAGTTAACGGGATAATTGTAATATTATATTTTTTGATCTCTTCCTCGGTTAAGCCAGCAGAAGAATCACAAACTATTTTTACTTTTGCCATGGAAAATCCACTCTCCCTGCATGTGTATTTATGTTATAATCTATCTAGTTATTAAAACTAGGTATAATGCTTTCAAAAACCATTATACACATTTTTTAAATGGTGGTTAAATTTAATATTAATCATTCATAAGTATAGCAAAAAACATCATAAAATTCATTGCTGATCATTCAGAAAGGAGCAGTTAAATTGACAGCACATACTTCATACCATCCACAAAATTGGCAAGAAGTCCTGATTGAAATCGGTAACGCTATCACACACGGTATTGGCTTTGGCCTAGCCATTGCAGGCTTAGTCTTTCTAATCATTCGGGCCGCACACACCGGTAGCCCCATGCGAATCGTTACCTTCACAATCTACGGCAGCATTCTTATCCTTTTCTACCTTTCTTCAACACTTTTCCATTCTCTTTATTTCACCCGGGCTCGGCATCTTTTTCGGGTCTTCGATCATTCAATGATTTACGTTTTGATTGCTGGCACCTACACGCCCTATTGTTTGGTCAGCATCCGTAGTTGGGCAGGCTGGACCCTCTTCGGAATTATCTGGGCACTAGCAGTCCTAGGCGTCGTCTACAAAAGCATTTGGCTCCAACACAAGAGCAAGTACTCAACCCTTATCTACGTTTTGATGGGCTGGTTGTGTATTTTCGCCTTTGTTCCCCTCTGGGAAGCTTTAGGACCAGTAGGCTTTGGTCTTTTATTAGCTGGTGGAATAACCTTTACTCTTGGTACCTTGCTCTATAGCCGGCCTAGCCGTTATACTCACCTTATTTGGCATGTCTTTGTACTTGTGGGAACCGCCTTTATGTATTTCTCAATTCTTTTTTACGTTTAATTGCCAATCCTCAAACCAACAAACTGGTTGTCCTCTTTCAATTATGGGTTGCCGGTTAACCAACTGCCACCGGTTGTAATCAATCGGTGGCATTTTTATGTCACCATGATAATGACCGTTGATGACAGTCCGGTGGAGACAGTTAACTAACGGCTGAGTCAGCGCAAAGGTTTTTGCCCCACCGATAATACAAACCTCACTAGCAGATTGATAATGTTCCAACCAGGAACGTAGCTGTGATAAATCATGTACTACCGTAATTCCCGGCTGCATAAGAACTTGGTGAGTAAAAACAATATTTTGACGGTGAGGAAGAGGCCGACCAATCGATTCAAAGGTCCGCCTTCCCATTACCACCGGATGACCGGTCGTTATTTTAACAAAGTGGTGCATATCAGCAGGAACATGCCAGGGCAAGGCGTTATTCTTACCGATCCATCCATCTAAATCCTCGGCCCACACGAAGCTAGTCTTCATCATAGTCGTCAACCTTAAACCGCTACCGGAGCCTTAATTGCTGGTTCGTGAGTATAGCCCACCAACTTAATATCATCCATTTGATACTGGTCAATCGGCTTTGGCTCAGCGGGCAAAACCAACTTAGGTGCCGGATGGGGCGTTCGTGAAAGCTGCTCACGAACCTGGTCAAGGTGATTAAGGTAGATATGTGCATCCCCTAAGGTATGAACAAAGTCACCCACCTGCAAACCACATTGGTGAGCAATCATGTGTGTCAGAAGAGCATAACTGGCAATATTAAACGGCACCCCAAGGAAAATATCGGCGCTCCGTTGATAAAGCTGACAACTAAGCCGTCCCTCATTAACGTAGAATTGAAATAGGGTATGACACGGTGGCAGAGCCATTGATGGCACATCCTCAGGATTCCAAGCCGATACAATCATCCGACGAGAATTCGGGGTTGTCTTAATTTGGTGAATAACGTTAGCAATCTGGTCAATCGTGCCACCCTTACTGGTCTTCCAATGCCGCCATTGACTACCATAAACCAGACCCAGGTCACCGTACTTCTTTGCAAAATCATCATCATTGAGGACCCGTTGACAAAAGGCCCTCTTTTCGGCTAAGTATTGTTTCTTAAAGACTGGATCTTTAAGCCAGCGGTGACCAAAATCGGTCATATCTGGGCCATGATACTCGGGGCTCTCCACCCACTTCTTAAAGGCCCATTCATCCCAAATATGGTTATGGTGCTGCAATAAAAAGCGAATATTAGTATCACCACGCAAGAACCACAGCAATTCACTCTTAATCAGGCCAAAAGGCACTTTCTTAGTGGTCAAGATTGGGAAACCCTGATTAAGATCAAACCGCATCTGATAACCAAAGACAGAGCGCGTCCCTGTTCCCGTCCGATCGCTCTTCTTGTGACCGTGTTCCAAAACATAGCGAGCTAGGTTTAGGTACTGCTCCTCATTTACATTTTCTGCCATGCAAATCGCTCCTTTTATTTGTATCAAAATAATATTAACACGATAACGATGAAATGCCTCACGATCATTAGAACTTTGTCTAACAATTATGAGACATTTCAATTCAATCCTTTATAAAAAATATGCCAAAGAACAGGTTAAGGATTTCCTAAATACTTGCTAATATTGATATTATAGCGTTCATAAGCACCATTAAACTATTCATCAACAAAATTACTCAAATATTCCCAACGCGCCGTTTTATCATCAATCTGCTTCTTTACAGCCGTCAATTGTTTTTGGAGTTCGGCTAATTTAGGATAATTGCTGGCTGCGGCCGCCATCTGTTGCTCCAAGTCCTTTTGCTGAGCATCAAGCTTATCCAGATCGTCATTAATATGATCCCATTCTAGCTTTTCTGCGTAAGTTAGCTTGGTTTTCTTTTTAGGAGTTGATGACTGGGGCTTTGCCGGTGCTGACTTTTTAAGTATCGTTTGGTTAGCTTTCTTAGCTTGAGCCTCTTCATCTAGGTAATCAGTGAAAAGTCCTGTATAACGCTGAATTTTCCCATTGCCATGAAAAATTAACAGATCATCCGCAACTTTGTCAAGAAAGTAACGGTCGTGGGAAACGGTGATTACCGTTCCAGCAAAATGATCTAAATAATCTTCTAAGACGGTTAACGTTCCAATATCCAAATCGTTAGTAGGTTCGTCTAAAAGCAAAACATTTGGCTGCTGCATTAGGATCTTCAATAAGTAAAGGCGCCGTTTTTCGCCCCCAGAGAGTTTACGAATCAATGTACCATGCATGAAGCGTGGAAAAAGGAAACGTTCCAACAATTGAGTAACACTGATCTTATTTCCGTCCTTATCGGTAACACTGTCGGCAATCTCGGTCAGGAATTCAACCATTCGTTTATTGTCGTCGACTCCTTCGGTTTGCTGAGTATAGTAACCAATTTTAACGGTTTCACCAATTTTTAGGGTTCCGCTATCCAACGGTACTCGTTGGGCAATTACGTTTAACAGGCTGGTCTTACCAGCGCCATTTTTCCCGGTAATACCAATCCGGTCACCAGCATTCACCAGCCAATTAAAGTCCTGTAAAATTTGATGATTACCAAGTTTTAAATTGGCATGTTTAAGCTCAATGACATCTTTACCTAAACGTTGAGAGCCTAAGTTGATTGATACATTTTCATCGGTCTTCAGGTTACCAACCTCACCTGCTAACTTATGAAACCGGTTAATCCGACCTTTCTGCTTAGTGCTTCGGGCTTTGGCACCCGTTCGCATCCACGCCAATTCTTTCTTATAAAGCTGTTGGTTCTTGCGTTCCGTCTCCTGAGCCAATTCTACCCGAGCCGCTTTTTTCGCGACAAAATCTTGATAATTACCTTCATAGTGATAAAGATGGCCAAAAGAAAGCTCCCAAATATGATTGGCAACTTGATCCAAGAAGTAACGATCATGGGTAACAACTAGGACAGCACCCTGATAGGATTTTAAAAAGTCTTGCAACCAAATCACCGAATCAATATCAAGATGGTTTGTCGGTTCGTCTAAAAGCAAAAGGTCCGGTTGCTCGATCAAGACTTGAGCCAGGGCCACCCGCTTCTGTTGACCACCAGATAAATTAGCAATTTGTTGGCTAGTATCATTAATTTTTAACTGGGTTAAAATCGTCTTAACTTGACTGTCAGCTTCCCACGCGTCTTCTTGGTCCATCTTTGCTTGCATTTTGGTATAACGGTCTACCACTTGTGGATCATCTGGATGAGCACTAAATTTCTGTAAAGCATCCTCATAAGCTCGAATAGTTTTAAAGACCGGTTGCTGCCCTTCAAAAATAGCTGCCATAATCGTCTTATTCTGATCAAGCACTGGTTGCTGCTTAAGATAACCAATCGTGTAGTCATTGGGTTTAGTAATGGTACCAGCTTCTGGATGGGTTTCGTTACTGATAACGTTTAATAGACTGGTTTTCCCACTACCGTTAACGCCAATTAAGCCAATCCGGTCGTTTTCATTAATAATAAAATTAATTTGATCAAAGAGGGTTTTCTCTCCATAAGTACTGGTGAGACCCTCCGCACGCATCGTTTGCATATTATTTATTCCTCTTTCTTATATTCCTTTGCTGCCGTCAATAAAGCTAATCGGGTATTTACTAACTGGCCGGCGACCACCGCCTGCGTTAACCAACGCAAAATTGTTCCTAACTGCGGACCGGGTTTGATACCAGCCTTAATTAAAGTTCGGCCATCAACGGCTAACTCTTGATGACTCTTAATTGGTAGTTTTTTATAAGCCGTTCGTAATTTACTTACTGCCACATTCCAACCATAGAGTTTTGCTACCTGGTTAGCATCAACGGTCCGCTCCCAACCAGCTCGATAAAGATCAAGCGCCGTTAAATGATGGGCACGCAATGCAGCAACTACCGGTAAAGTCTGCTTAACCTGGCGAATTAAATTATTCGAATTTTTCCATTGCTTAAGAAAACGGGTAACCGCTTGGCCACTTAAATTAAGTTGGACACAAAGCATCGTCCAAACTTGGACCGGATTTTCTAAGGCCCACTGGTTCAATACTAAAAGTTTGCTTAACACGTCGTGAGCCCCTTGTAAGCCTGGGCAATACCGATAGAGGCCCGTGGCCACAAAATCTTTTAGGCCAGCAACTGGATTCTTCCCCAATAAAAGTTTTTCAAACTCTACCCGAATCCGTTCCACGGCAATTTTACTAAGTAAAGGTGCATTCTGACGAATTCCGTTAAGGGTTGGCTGGTCAATTACAAAATCCAACTTAGCGGCAAAACGCACCGCCCGCATCATCCGCAAAGCATCCTCATGAAAGCGTTCGTTCGGGTCACCGACCGCCCGAATTAGGTGGCGCTTGAGATCATCTAAACCGTGAAAGAGGTCCACTACCTCCCCATTTTCACGAAGAGCTAACGCATTGATCGTAAAGTCACGCCGCTTAAGGTCTTCAGCTAAGGAACGCACAAAGGTTACTGAATCAGGACGCCGATAATCCTGATAACCGGATTCGGTTCGGAAAGTCGTTGTTTCATAACCGGTTCCATGGTCAAGAATCATGACTGTACCATGTTCAATTCCGGTATCAACCGTTCGCTTAAAAATAGCCTTAATTTCGCTTGGATAGGCACTGGTAGCAATATCAATATCGTGGATATGATCACCCAGAATCGTATCCCGTACACAGCCCCCTACAAAATATGCTTCAAAGCCAGCTGCCTCGATTCGTTGTAGCACTGGCCGGGCCGGTTTAAAAATAGCAGGTAGTTGTTTTAATATCATCTAATCAGGTCCTTTTTTCTTATCTACTAATAATTGATTATAACAAATCGTCTTTTGAACGGCGAGTTTGGTTTTATGGTATAGTTAAAGTAAATAAGAACTTAAAAGGAGGCTGTGCCTTTTGAATTATCCTTATCAAAAACGTTTTCGCCAATTCCTTCATAATTCTCAACACCTAGCCCCGTTAACAATCACCACTTACGACACCAGTCTGACTAAATTCTTTACTTATCTCCGAGCAAACCGTGCCGCCTTCGCAGCTGATCCACGCTTGGCAAACTTGACCGAAAGCGACGTTCGCGCTTACTTTAATATGCTACAAACCAATGAAAAAATTACATTGAGCACCTATAATAAAATCCTTTCCCAGCTCAACCGTTACTTTCGTTATCTTTTTACCCACCGGCTGATCAAATCCTACCCGACTCTTACTCTTCATGGTCAGGCGGTTGACCCTAATCAACGGGTTAACACCAAGTGGCTTGCCAAGCTTGATACCATTCTTGCTGATGACCACCTGCATTACTATACCCGAATGGTCCTTCTTTTGACCAAACATGGTTTTACCGTTGGTGAATTTCTTCGGCCAGGCTTTTATCGGGTCCTGGCTAACACTAAATTGACGAGCCCAAGTGAAAAGCAATTCTACCAACGTTACCAAGCCTTCATCCGTCCATTACAAGCACGTCAAAATTCGACCGACCTCTTTCTAAAACAGCGTTACCAACCTGAAGCCCCCCGTTTGACTAATGCCGGCCTCCATAAGTACCTCAAGCGTGACGAATCCTATCTTGGCTTTCACCTGGCACCCAAGTATCTTCACCAGAGCTACATCCTAACCCAGCTAGCTGCCCATCGCGATTGGAGTGACCAACACTTGATGAGCTACCTTAAGCTTGATCCAGCTTCACTTCTGTATTATCAGCGTTTGCTTCTACGCCTCCACTAAAAAGACGTGACTAGGGGAAATAATTCTTACTAGTCACGCCTTCTTTAATATTCCTCATATTCATCTAAGAGCTCTTGCATCGCCGTATCTGTCGGAACTAATTTCAGGTAACGACGTAATTCAGACACCAATTCCGTTGTTTTACCCATTTCTCGGTCAAAATTAATTAGTTCCCTTAAGAAAGTTGGGTTGTCTTGGTAGTTTATTGCGGCCGCATGGTAATATTTATCAGCCAGCTTTAACTGTTCGGTTCGTTGGTAAGAACGGGCAAGGTTCCAGTAAACCTGGGGATCAACTTCATCTTCCTTAATCAGCGGTGCTAATAGCTTAATATTAGCCGTATCGTTGTGCTGATGAAGAAGGAAGTTACTGTATTGCAAAATGATCGTTAAATTATCCGGAGCAAGATGGTGCGCCCGTTTTAAATATTTTGCCATCAAATGCTGGTCACCAAGGTGGCTAACGATCTCAGCGGCTTGTGAATAAAATTGCTCATTATACTGGTCCACGGCCAACCCTTCTTGGATTGCCCGCAAAGCTTGGGGATAGTTCCGCTGTTGGGAATAAGCCGTTGCCAACGCCGGGTAAGCTGAGGAGTATTGGTCATCCGCCTTGATCAAGCCTTGGAGGGTTTTAATAGCCGCATCAACTTGACCAAGGTGAAGTTGCGTTAGGCCAGTTTGAAAACGAATATCGCTGGTTTGATATTGGGGCTTAACCTGTTTGAGGTAACCAAGGGCCTGCTTAAACTGTCCACTCTGGGCATAGCACATTCCTAGTCGGCCAGCAATGTCAACCTTAGCGAAATTAGTATATCCGCTCCTAATCAATTTAAAATAGTAGTCAATAGCCTCCGCAAAGCGTTCAACTAAGAAGTAGTATTCGGCTAGGGCAAACTGAACAGCGGGCTCATCCGGTGCTAACTGTTCAGCCTCTTTGAGTTTAGTCTCGGTCACTTCAAGTTCGCCTTCGGTTTGATAGAGGTCAGCTGCAACTAACAGGGATTCTAAGTAAGCCGGTGACTGTGGTTGGACCTGCGCTAAGTAAGAAAGTGCCTCATCATTATGGCCTTCGTCAATTGCAATTGTTGCCAGGTTAGTCCGTAATTCATCCTCATCTGGGTAACGTTGCAGCAACTTCAGGTAAATGCGACGAGCCTGACGTAAAAAGCCTAACCCGTAAAGTTCCTCACCCAAGTTAAACAGCATATCATCACTATCATTAGCAAGTGCCTGACGAAAGGTCCGCTTTGCCGTCGCCAGGTCACCCTTCTGCAATTGATCAAGCATTTTTTCTGAATAGGTCAATTTTATCCTCCTGTCCGTTCAATCTCTGGTAATAGAATAACAAAAAGAAAACGAACGGATCAAATGGTCCGCTCGTTTTTTTAGTTAAAACCGTTAAGCTATTACTTAACAGCCTCCTTCAAAGCTTTACCAGGCTTGAATGCTGGTACCTTGCTTGCAGGGATTTGGATTTCTTCTCCAGTTTGTGGGTTACGACCCTTCCGTGCGGCACGTTGCCGTACTTCGAAGTTACCAAAACCGATCAGTTGAACTTTTTCACCCTTGGCTAAAGAGGCCTGGATGGAACTAAAAACAGCATCAACAGCAGCCGTTGCGTCCTTCTTGGTCAGACCAGTAGCTGCAGCAACGTTGCTTACTAATTCAGCTTTATTTGCCATTTAATTTCACCTCCTACAGATAAGCACCGGTTGTCCGGTACTACTAAATGTTAATTTTGAGTGGTCCAAAATTAACGAAATAATTACGAGGAGTTCGTATCATTTCATTGTTAAGATTAGCATAGTGAAACCTTACTGACAAGCGCTTTTCATAACTTTTACACCATTTTCATGATTTCTTAATCTGACTACTGACGTTGTCGTTTAATCAGGTGAATCGGGGTCCCAGAAAAGTCAAAGGCCTGCCGAATCTGGTTTTCTAAGTAACGTTGGTAGGAAAAATGCATCAGGTCCGGATCATTAACAAAAATCACGAAGGTTGGTGGTTCAGTAGCTACCTGAGTTCCATAATAAATTCGCAATCGTTTCCCGTTTTGCGTTGGAGTTGGGTTAGCTGCCACCGCATCCATTAAAACATTGTTTAAAACTGAAGATTGAATCCGTCGCTTGTGGTGAGCATCGACCGCTTTGACCAGGCCCGGTAACCTGTCAAGGCGTTGTTTGGTTTTAGCAGAAACAAAAATAATCGGTGCATAGGCCAGGTACTGAAATTCGGCACGAATCAAGTTGGTAAAGTCGGTCATTGTCCGGTGATCACGCTTCTTCAGCGTATCCCACTTATTGACGACAATAATTACCCCACAGCCAGCCTCATGAGCATAACCGGCAATATGCTTATCAAGTTCTCGGATACCCTCTTCAGCATTCAAAACAACACA
>NZ_JBFLGB010000064.1:0-9273 GCF_041859915.1 Limosilactobacillus sp. | reverse complement strand
ATGGATATCTATCGTAAGGCCTTCTACCAAGAGATATCACAGCTCCATCAACCAATAATCAATTGGTCAGTATTATTTATTTGAGTCCAGTGGCTAACTTATTCTTGAAATTTAGGGCACCAACAAAATGTCAGTCCAAATCGCTTAAAACAAAAAAGCATCAACCAACTTCTTCATGTCTTGCGACAGACCCTAATAGAAGTTAGTTGATGCTCACTCATAATGTTCCACATTTAAGGATCAAGTACGAGTGTGTATTCAATTGCCTATATTTACAACGTTAAAAATTCTGCAAGTAAAAATTCAAAATCAAATCCGGCTTTAAGTGTCAGTACCAAGCTGGCTTGTCACCATCGGTACCAGGTTTATCAACTCCCAGATCTTGCCGAGCATATGGAGCCGGATCATCGATGATCTTAGCAACCAGGGTGCCAATCGACTTCCGCGAAACCTCAGTTCCTTTAAAGGCTTCACCACGCTTGGTAGTCTCATAATCAACCTCATCCTTGTTGGTCAACCAAGCCGGTCGAATGATCGTATAGTCAAGATCAGACGCGGAAATTACATCCGCAGCTTTCCGATAAGTGCCGAGATAACTGTCTTCCTGGCCGCCACCAAGTTCGGCATTGTTCCATTCACCAAATTTACCTGGTACCTCATCATAAATCCCGATCGAAGAAATCCAAACCAATTGCTTAAGGCCATGCTTATCCATCGCTGCCACGATGTTTTGAGCCTGCTGTTCAATCTGGGGATTCCGTAAGTTTGCATAAACCACGTCTGCTTGGGCCATGGCGGCATCCAATTCAGTCATCTTCAGAGTATCACCCTTAATGACTGTTTCCCGTTGTTGATTAACGGACTCAAGATGTTGCGGGTGACGAGTATAGAGCAAGAGATGATCATCACCATTCTTTAGCAATGCTTGAATGGCGTGACCAGCAATTTGTCCCGTCGCACCGAGAATCAATACTTGTTTTGCCATTATCAATTCCTCCTTATTACTTACACTATTAGTATAAATAGAATCCGTACTGGTTAAAAGTAAGCACTTTGTAGTAAGGTAGTTACCTACCGGTAAGAATTAACAGGGACTGAACAGTTCGCGTCGATTAAGTTTTTTAAGAAAAGCTTGCTATAATAGTGATAGTAAGTCTAAGGAGGGTAAAAATGCGTCCAAAAATGTTTAATATTGGGGCTGATTATGCCCTATCGATCATCGGCGGCAAGTGGAAGCCCGTCATTCTCTACTTGCTAGCTGGCCACCCACGTCGGACTAGTGAACTGGTTAAACAACTTGGTACTTCTTACAAGGTTTTAACCGATCAGCTGCGTGAATTAGCCGATGCCGGAATCGTGGCCCGTAAAAGCTTCAATACCGTCCCACCCCACGTTGAATATCGCCTGACCGACGAGGGAGAAAATCTCTACGCCGCCCTCCGCTACCTGAATTACTGGGGAGAACGGCGAGCCGCCCAACATAACGATGTTAAAATCATGTGCACTAACCAAATGAAGAAGGTTGGAGATGATGGTCTCTGTGTCATCACTAAACGTCACCTCAACCATTGGAAACAAGAAATCGTTCACCAAAATTAGGGAGTTATTAACTATGAAATTAATCAGTTGGAATATCGATTCACTCAATGCCGCTCTCACCGGCACCTCCAAACGTGCTGGTGAAACTAGGGAAACCCTGAAGAAGATTGCGGCTGCTCAACCAGATGTTTTTGCTATCCAGGAAACCAAGCTGCGTAAGGATCCGACCAAGAAACATCGAGAGGCTTTGGCCAAAATTTTCCCGGATTACACCTATGTCTGGCGATCTTCCAAAGAACCAGCCCGCAAGAGTTATGCTGGCACTATGTACTTATACAAGGACACCTACCATCCCAAGGTTACCTACCCAACAATCGATGCTCCTTCAACCATGGACCAGGAAGGCCGAATCATCACACTCGAATTCCCCGATTTCTACGTCACCGAAGTCTACACACCCAATTCCGGTAGCGGTTTGAAGCGGCTGACGGATCGGCAAGGCTGGGACGCTAAATACCGACAATACCTCAGCAAGTTAACGGAAAATAAGCCCGTCATGATTAGCGGAGATTTTAACGTCGCCCACGAACCGATCGACCTAGCTCATCCAAGTAACAACCACCATTCTGCCGGCTACACTGATGAAGAGCGGGAAGATTTCACGCAACTCCTTAAAGCTGGCTTTACTGACAGTTTTCGGAAACTTTACCCAGATAAAGCTGGAGTGTACTCCTGGTGGGCTCAACGAGTGATCACCAGTAAGCAAAATAATTCCGGTTGGCGTCTCGACTATTGGTTAGTCAGTGACCGAATCGCTGATAAAATTCAACAATCCGGGATAGTTAATACTGGTAAGCGTCGTGATCACGCCCCAGTGGAACTTGTAATTGACCTATAATGAAACAAATGCTTCTTACTCGCCATGAGCAAAGAGCATTTCGTATTTTATGCTAAAAAGAGCCTCGATAATCATATTACCGAGACTCTTTTCATTTCATTTAATTAATTTTAAAAATGACAAGACTAACAAGAAAGCGATAGTTTCAACTAATCTTTTATCCCAAATTTGGCTCAATCAAAGTACTTTCTTAAAAAACGAACAATGTGTTCACGATAGGCCGTGGGATTAATCCAAAAGCTTTCTGCATGAGTAGCGTGATCAACAATCCAGATGTCTTTAGGAGCGTGAGTTGCCTGATAATTCTCCCAGGCCATGTAACTCGGCACGTAGGTATCCTTTTCGCCATGGATAAAGAAGATCGGCAGCTTATTCTTAGCCAATTGTTCTTTTGAAGAAACGTCGCCAAGGTAAAAGCCTAGTCGGTGACGGTTGATCGTCGAAACCAATGGATAAATCGGGTATTCGGGCAAATGATACTGTTGCTTGAGCAAGTAGGCCAGTTCTTCACGAATACTGGAATAACCACAATCGGCAATGATGCATTTCACCTGGGGCGGTAACTGTTCACCGCTCATCATTTCGACGGTCGCTCCGCCCATCGAAACGCCGAAGAGGACAATTTTCACCTGCTCACCAAGTCGATCAATCAATCGTCGTAACCATTCCTGGTAGTCGAGTCGGTCAAGCCAACCAAAATTAATATACTTACCGGCACTTTGTCCGTGGGCCCGATCATCCGGTAACAGGACGTTGAAGCCCAATTGGTAAAACATTTGGGCATAGTTGGCCATCGTCTCACCGTTGCCCTTGTAACCATGGGAGATAATCACCGCCCGGTCCCGGTTACCATCTGCGGCCGGAATGAAGTAGGTCGACATTTGATCATCCCCATCATCAGTAGAGAAGGTCCAATGTTCCTTGTTTACACGATGGAACCAATTGACGTAGTGCCAGTATTCATTCGCGTATTTTTGCTTCTCCTTGGAAGTCTCCGGCACATAGTTGACCCGATGAAAGGCAATTTTAAAGAGGTATTCACTCATCACGAAACTAGTGATGGCAACCCCACCAATTGCTATTAGGCTCGCCTGAAGAAAACGTTTCGTTGCTTTCTTCACGTGCTCACATCCTTTGCTTAAAGATATTAACTATCTTAAGCTACTGAACCACCAATGGTCAAAGAATTAACTCATTATATAAATAGACAGGAAACCAGTTATTACCAGTTCCCTGTCTATTTCGTTATATCTAATATGCTAAGGAGTCTTAATCGAAATTATTAAGCGTCTTCACCAGCAACCTTAACGATAGCCTTAGAAATGTTGCCCAGCTTGCCACTGACAAAGTCTTCTACGTGAGCAAAGTCCAGCACATTGGAAATCAATGGCAATGGATCAACGTCACCGGATTGCAGAAGGGCAATTGAATCTTCAAAGGTGTATGGGTTAATAAAGGTTCCTTGAATTGTCAATTGCTTCTGGTAGACCTTGTAAGTATTAACCTTAAATTCAGAATCAGGGTTACCCACACCGAACATCAGAACTTGACCACCACGAGCGGCAGATTCAACAGCCTGTTCCTGAGTTTGTGGTAGGCCAACGGCTTCAACTACGATATCGTAGGCGTCTTTCTTAACTTCCTCAGGGTGCTTAAGGTTGTTAATAGTCTTGAAGCCAAAGTGCTTTTGGTTGTTCTCCAACTTCTCATCTACGGTCCCGGCTAAGGTAACTTCCTTGACACCACGGGACTTCAAAATTTGGGCAATCAGTTGACCTTCGAAACCATCACCAATAATCAAGGCAGTTTGGTATGGGTGAGTTTCCAGCAGATCAACAGCGTGTTCTGCACAAGAAATTGGTTCAATTACGGCGGCAGCTTCTAGAGAAACATTGTCTGGAACGTGGTAAACGACTTCTTCCGGTGCAGTAAAGTAGTCTTCAAAGCCGCCATCACGAGTAACCCCAACGGCATCCAGGTGTTCACACAATTCTGGGCGAGAAGTCCGGCAGTAAAAGCACTTGTGACAATAAATGTTAGGGTCAACGCTGACCCGGTCGCCAACTTTGAAGTCTTCCACTTCACTACCAACTTCGGCAACAACACCGGAGTTTTCATGACCAAGAACAATCGGTGGAACAGCATCAGCTGAACCTGGCAGGCCATTGTAGAGGGCTTTATCAGTCCCACAAATACCGGCCCAGGCGGTGTGAACTAAGACTTCATTAGGCTTAACTTCTGGCTTCTTGTAGTTGTCATCAATTTCTAACTTCTTTTTACCAGTCATTACTAAAGCTTTCATCAGATATTCCTCCTATATTAAATCTAATTCTATTTTAAAATTAACCTTTCACGACTTCACAAAATTCAATGGTCTCATCGTTGGGACCGATAATATTGAAGAACTTAATCCCATGTTGCCAGTAATCAAGATGTTGGACCGCATCTTCCTTAACGTTATAACCTTCTTCCTTAGCAGCCTTGAATGCTCCATCCGCATCTTCAACATTTAAAGAAATGTGGTTAATTGCACCGGTCTGGTGAACGGCCCCATCACTATCCCAGATCTCCAGCATCAAGTGACCAGCTTTCATAAAGACAACCTGGTGACCTTGGCCATCCGTATCAAATTGTCCTTGCTTCTTAAAGCCCAGACCTTCCCAGAAAGAAATCGTCTTTTTCAAATTATCCGTAGGGATTCCGACATGTGCTAAATCATCATAATAACCCTCTAAACTCTTGTTAAATGCCATAAGTTTCATCTCCTCTAAAAGGCTGATCAGTTAGTCGCTGCCTGTAGTGCTAAGGCAAAGTCACCAATCGTGGCTGAACCATTGTGTTGCGCTAACGGCATCGTGATGTACTGGTCAACATTACCAACATCAACATAGTTGTTCAATAGTTTCTTAAATTCTCGCCGAACCTTCTTCAAAAATGGTTCACTAACAACTCCGCCACCAAAGATAAGTTGCGCTGGACGAAACATCAAAGTTGCATCCAAAGCTGCTTGGGCAACGTAGTAAGCCTCAATGTCCCAAACGTGATCAGTCAAGGGAATATCTTGGCCCTTCTTTCCGGTCCGCGCTTCGAAGGTTGGCCCACTAACCAGGCCCTCTAAGCAATCACCATGGAATGGACAAATGCCCTTGAAGTCCAGGTCATCAGGGTGCCGCTTCAAGCGGATATGTCCCATCTCGGGGTGGCCAAGTTCGCCGACAAACTTCCCGTCAATGACGGCTCCGGCTCCACAGCCAGTGCCAATTGTGTAATAAACTAAGGAATGAATCCGTTTGTTAAACAACGTTGCTAAAACATATTCACCATAGGCTGAACCATTGACATCCGTTGTCCAAGCAATCGGAATGTTGAAATGCTTCTTGAAAGGACCAATAAAATCAGTATTTGACCAGCCCTTCTTGGGAGTATCGGTAATGTAGCCGTATTTGGGCGAACTCTTCCGAATTTCAATTGGGCCAAACGAAGCAATCCCAATCGCGGAGAGGTTCTTTTTGTACTGGTCAAACCAATCAATACACTTCTGAAAGGTTTCAGCTGGAGTGATCGTTGGAATGTGAATGGAATCCTTAATCTGGTAATTAACATTGCCAACGGCACAGACAAACTTGGTTCCGCCGGCTTCAATACTTCCTAATAACATGCGCTCGCCTTCTCTATTTGTTTGGATTAAACAAGGCCTAGTGATCACCCTGTTTTTTACTAAATGCTCGAAGCAATGAATAAAGCGCTCGCTCATTTCAACAATTCATATGTTAGCGCTTTCTATATTAAGTGTCAACCGGTTATCAGAAACTTTTTGAAATAAAATATGTCGCTCTATCTCATCAAAAATGAACGACATATTCCTTATTAAACAATTTTATTTAACATAAACATGCCTGGTTGCCGAGTGCCCTTCATGGGTATTAGCTTTTTTTATTTCATAACCACGCTTTCCCAGGAAGATTAAGGCAGCAATAACGAGCATCATAACACCGTAAATTCGGAACGGTGCACCTAAGCCAAGGCCACTCAATGGTTGATTAAGTAAGTAGTTAAACCAAGCGTCCGCAGTTGGGGAGAAGAAGGCCCCAAAATTAAAGCCAATTAGGATAAACGATGTAATCTTAGTCTGTAACCGCATTGGTGCCATAAACGGCAAAATATTAAAGATTAACGGAGTCAAAACCTGCATTGGGAAACCAACCATTAAGATTCCGGCTGCGATAACTGCAAAATTGTTTCCACCAAAGCCAAATAAGAAGTTGGCGATCGCCAGTAAAATCAGGCCAATATAGATCGTTCCAAGATAGCCAAACCGTTTTTGAAGGACTCCGTAGCAGGCCCCACCAAGGGTAGCCCCAATCAGCATCAAAGAAAGATAAGTCCCAGTACCAGTAAACTTTGAACCATTAATGGCAACGGCTAAGCCTGGAAACCGGTCTTCCATTCCAATAAAGTCCATCTTAATCAAAAGGACAAATGCTAAAATGGCAATTACCAGCGGACTGATTTTCGTAATCTTTTCATGAGTAATTGGTGAAACTGTCTCAAAGGATGATTGGTCATCATCAGTATCAGCATCGCTGTGCGTATCGTTTGGTACCCGCCATGCAAAGAAAGCCATCACAGCAAAGGCCAGGCCATAAACTAAGAAAGCAGCGTGCCAACCGGCATAAATCAGCAATAGGCTTGAAATCATCAACGTGCAGGCATTGCCAATCTGTTCAAAGGCCGACCGCCAACCCTGCATACTAGTTCGTTCATGCCCTTGGTACCATACTGAAATCAAAGAAATAGCCTGAGAATTATAAAGACCATAACCAGCACCTAGAAACAGCCGTGAAATTAAGATTATCCAGTAATTATTAGCAAACGCCGGTATTAAACCAGCAATTCCTACCAGTGTGATCCCAGCCATAATAATGTGCTTATCAGAAATATTAAACCAATCCTGTAGCAATGGTGACAAAACAACGAAGAACATTACCGCAAAAGACGGTGCAGTAACCAAATATTCCACCTGTGGCTGGCTAATAGCTAGGGTGGATTTGATTTGTGGCAAGGCACTCTGAATCGCGTAAGCACTCGTAACCATGAATGAGGCGGAGAGAAACGCTAGTTTAGTCGCCAATGATTGACTCTGTTTCATAACAAAAACAACCTCCAACCTTAAAAACAACTAATCATTAAAAATTTATTTTTTTACTTTATTTTCCTAACACCCTTATGTTAACCGATTGCCCTATTTGCGTAAAGCGCTTGCATTATTGTGATAATTTTCACACTTTTCCTAAAGAAATGCCTTCATAATAAGATTGGAAACGTTTATCATATAAAACGCTTACATTAGACCAATTTGAACGATACAATATTTTGCTTAGCCTCAAATAAGCTTTAATCAGCTTCTAGCAATACTTAATAAAATAGCCCAATTATTCCGCAAAATCACATTGTTTATCTATCACTAATTTTACCTTTACTAAAACAATGGTCTCTAAAGCTTGGATTACCTAAGCTTTAAAGACCATTCACATACTGTATTGTTATTTTTCAATTTAACAAAAGAACTTTAATCACACCATTTTATTTCATGCAGTAGTACTATAAATCATTTTAACCGGCAGCACCGCAGATTTAACGTCTTCTTTGCCATTAATTAATTTAAGGAGTAATTCAACCGCCTTGTCAGCCATTGCGGGGATTGGCTGGCGAATCGTGGAAAGTTCCGGTGAAAGCTTTTGGGTAATTGCAGCCCCATCGAAGCCAACTACTTTAAGATCCTCAGGCACGTGACGGCCAAATTCTTTCCCCACTCGAATAATCAGACTGGCATTGGTGTCATTGTCAGCGAAAATTCCATCGACTTCTGGATGTTCACGAAACAGTTCACGAAAGACCCGTTCTTTTTCTTCATCAGAAACATCAAACGAAACCTCATAAGTAACCGGTTGACGATGATATTTATGCATTAGATCCTCATAGGCCTGTCGCCGTAACTCATTTGGTGATACCAGGTTGACCGGATAATTGGTGTGAATAATATGCTGACAACCATCCTTGAGCAATTGTCGAACCGCCAATAATCCTCCCTGATAATTATCCGCAGAAACCACTGGAATTTGCTTACCAATGAACCGCTCAATGGAAACAATCGGTCGGTTAGTTTTGGCATATTCTGGAATACCGATGTTATGAGAACCAACGATTAATCCATCGACTTGATGATTTAATAATAATCGAAGGTAGTTTTGTTCCTTCGTCGGATTGTTCTGACTGTTACCCATCAATACTTGATAGCCAAGCTTATCAAAGCGCTTTTCAAGTTCAGCTTCTAGTTCCGCAAAGAAAGGGTCGTTAACGGTGGGAAAAACCAGGGCAACTAAGTTCGACTTTTGCCGAAAGAGTTGCCGGGCAATTGCGTTCGGTCGGTAGTTAAGCTCGTCCATCGCTTCATGAACTTTTTTGATTGTCCGGTCGCTTAAGTAGCCCCGGTGATTAATCACCCGCGAGGCCGTTGTCTTGGATACTCCTGCTGCAGCCGCAACATCCGCCAACGTAATTGTCTTCTTCACTATCGCTACTTCCTTTTCTTAAATTAATTACACCATTACATTATAACAGATAGCAACCTACGGAATTAATTTAACGATCCAAAGCAGTCCGCACATCAGTCAGTACTTTTGCCAAATCACCCTTGATTGCTGTTCCTTTATCTTCAATCTGTTGGGGTAAGAATTGGTAATCACGGTTAACCATCACATCGTAAGCACCAGGAAGGTTATTCGTCAGGGCCCAGAATGGTTCTTGGATAAACATTGGCGTCAACCGACCAACGC
>NZ_JBFLGB010000063.1:0-9548 GCF_041859915.1 Limosilactobacillus sp. | reverse complement strand
CCGACAGCAGGGATTGGGTAAAAGAAAACGAAACCGGCAAGCACCCAGTGACTACGATCGAACAGCTGTCGGCTATCGACGCCGTTGATAAGTACGGTGAACAGGTTGACTACGTGTTAATGTCATGGGCACCTGACAAAGGGGATGGCGACATCAAGTTGTTAAAACACCTGCGTGAGAACTTCCCTAACTTGAAGCTACTAGTAATTGGTGAGAAGAACGGGGCCACCAATTCAAAAGGTTTCTGGCAAGAGGCCAAATTATCGCAACCAGCAGACTTAAAGGCTGTCAGTGACCGCCTTAAAAGTTTTGACCTGATCGACGAACAAATTTACTTAGCAAAGTAAGACAAAAGCGGGACTGTGAAAATCACAGTCCCGCTTTTCGTGTATTGATACTATCTCAGACAACATGAGGATGTCCACTTCCTCAGCCGTCAGGCACCCTGCAATCCGGCAGGTTAACGTGCCCCACTCGAAAAATCATAACCGCTTTTTGCGGGATAGCCAATCTATGGGTCGGCTACCTGACCTCTCGACTCATCGCAGTGTTTACCCTAACATCATAGACCTAAAAGTGCAAGTGATGCCTGATTAATCCTCTTTATTATCAGCGCGATTCTCCATTAATTGTGCCAGTTGATCGGCCACCCAAGATTGGAACTTAGCGACTGTATCGGCATTGTTTGCTTGTCCAGCATCCGCTGCCAGTTCATCAATGCGTAAATTAGACTTATTCAAGTCCTCACCTTCAGCCACCATGTAGAGCTTAACCGGGTACTCTTCATCCTTGTTTAAGAGTTTACCGTTCAACCGTTCAGCGTCTGCCATGGGGACGTTAATAAGGTTGTTTTCAAGCCGGACGCTAATGGGATCGCCCTTCTGCACTTTAACTTGCCATTCATAGTTAGCCAGATAACCACTGTCAATCGCATCCTGCATGAAAGCCAAGCCAGTTTTAATGCTAGTGGCTTGCTGGATCTTAACAGCCGTGCTGTCTATTTGTTCATGCCGTGCATTGGGTAATTGTTCTAAATAATCAGCGACGTTTAACTTCATTTCTTAGAGTCCTTCTTTGTCTTTGATTTTGTAATCGTTTGGTGAGTTTGTTCGTAAACGGCCCGGTTGTGCAAGGTCCGCTGCCGCATCCCTAAGCCAATACCGTAAACACAGACTAACACACCCGCCAGGGCCACCATCTGCATAATGATCCCGGAAAATGACGTCCGGTGGTGGATCTGCAAGACGCCACCCAGATCAATGATTAAGTAGTAGAGCATGATCAGGATCGTGGCATAGTTGGAGAAACGGGCATCCCAAGCCGCCAACAGAATCAAAATAACCGCCAAGAAAATGATCAATGCTACCCGGCCCCAAACGGCTGCAGAGCCCAGTGAATACCCGTACTGGTTAAACATGTAAAATTCAGTCGCAATGGCAATCAGCATTGAGACAATCGTGATCGCTACAATCTTTGTTACGTTTTTTTGTCGTGAATCCATCTTTTTTCTCCTTTAAACATCTCTTTTATTCTACTAGGAACTGATTAAAAGCTCAATTCGCGATAATCATGGTAAAATATAAGTTATCTAGTAATTACTGAAAGGAGGGTCCAGTTTGACTGAATCACCTTATAAAAATATTTTAGTACCCGTTGATGGTACCAGGGCCACTCCTGGGGTAGTCGACAAGGCTATTCAGTTGGCCATCGTCAACCACGCTCATTTGGACATCTTAAACGTCGCCCAAATCAATCAAATCACTGAAGGCTATGCAACACTCAGTGACCTCTCTGAAGGTAAGACCTACGAGATCGTCACCATTGTCGCCCAGCGCTTAAAGGACATCCAAAAGCGGGCTGAAGACGCTGGGGTTAAATCTGCCAGCATCCACGTGCGCTTTGGCAACCCCAAGACCGTCATTGCCCGCGACTTCATCCGTGACCACCATAACGACTTGATCGTCATGGGTAGTTCCAGCCTCAATCGTTTTGAGCGGGCGCTGATCGGGTCAGTTACCGCCTACGTCATCCGCTTAGCACCGTGTGACGTGGTCGTCGTTAAGCATAAACGTTAATTTATTAATTAATTACAAAAAGGAGCATGATGCATTCGCATCATGCTCCTTTTGCTATATTTGGTTGTTTAGCTTACTTCAGGTTCAGGGTTTGCTTTACCAGATCTTGAACTTCTTCAACCGTGTCTAACTTCAATGCCTTTTCGACTAAGTCAGCACATTGCTTGGTATCTAAGTCTTTCATCATGCTCCGGGTCCGCAGAATTGATGATGCAGACATGGAGTATTCATCCAGACCCATCCCCATCAGCAGTGGTAATGCTAACTGGTCACCGCCCATTTCACCACACATTGCAGCCTTAGTGTTGTGACGGTGAGCAGCGTAGATAACGTGCTTGATCAGGCCTAAGAAGGCTGGGTTCAGTGGCTGGTAGAGGTATGAAACAGAATCGTTACCACGGTCAGCGGCGAAGTTGTATTGGATCAGGTCGTTAGTACCGATGGAGAAGAAGTCGACTTCTTCAGCCATCTTGTCGGCGTTGATCGCAGCCAGTGGTACTTCGATCATCATCCCGATCTTGACGTTCTTGCCAATGCCAGGGTGATCCCTTTGCAGTTCTTCAACACATTCGTTGTAAACCTTCTTAGCGGCCCGCAGTTCAGCCAGCGTCCCGATCATTGGGAACATGATCGAAATTGGGCCAAATTCAGAGGCGCGGATCAAAGCACGCAGTTGTGGCTTGAAGATCTTTTCAGGGTCATGCAGACTGATCCGGATAGCACGGTAGCCCAAGAATGGGTTCATTTCCTTTGGCAGTGGCAGGTAGTCCAGTGGCTTGTCCCCACCAATGTCCAGAGTCCGGACAACTACCGGCTTGCCCTTCATCCCCACAACAGCCTTCTTGTAGGCTTCGAACTGTTCGTCTTCAGTTGGCATGTGGTCGCTACCCATGTACAGGAATTCTGAACGGAAGAGCCCAACACCGTCAGCACCCTGCTTCATGGCGTCAACAACGTCGTCAGGAGTCCCGATGTTAGCAGCAATTTCGAATTCCTTGCCATCCTTCGACTTGGAAGGTGCGTCGACCATCTTAGCCCATTCAGCACGTTCCTTTTCGAAGTCACCGGCCTTCTTTTCGTATTCAGCCACTTCATCGTCACTTGGGTCAATGATGGCGTCACCATTCAGCCCATCAACGATGATCTTTTGACCGGACTTAACGCTGCTGGTGATGTTTTCGGAACCAACAATCGCTGGGATCCGCAGTGTCCGTGACATAATAGCAGCGTGGCTAGTCCGCCCACCAAGGTCAGTTACCATCCCTTTGACGAACTTCTTGTCCATTTGCGAAGTGTCAGATGGGGTGATTTCGTGGGCCACGATGACCACTGGCTTGTCAATGGCAGCAATGTTTGGCAGCTGCTTGCCCAGCAGGTGGCTCAAAGCACGCTTTTCAACGTCCTTCACGTCGGCAGCCCGTTCCTGCATGTACTTGTTGTCCTTCATGGCAGCCAGGGTGTCGGAGAACATGTCCATGACGTCGCTCGTTGCCTGTTCAGCAGTAACCTTTTTACCTTCGATTTCCTGCTTAATTTGACTCTTCATTTCAGGGTCAGACAGAATGGCAATGTGAGCGTCAAAAACGGCCAGTTCTTCGTCACCAAGACGGTCCTTGGCGTTAGCCTTAATCTTATTTAATTCATCAATTGAATCAGCAAATGCCTTTTCTACGCGCTTGTATTCGGCATCAGTATCTTCAATGGTCTTCTTATCAAAACTCAAGTCTGGGTCAACCAGCAGGTAAGCTTCGGCAATCCCGATACCATCGCTGGCGGCAATTCCTTTAACAACGTTAGACATGACTTATTCTCCCTTCAGCTTATGAGCGCTTTCATTAAAGCTAATAACATTATACAACGAATCAGCCCCGTTGGACTGACCAACTGTTGTCTCAATTAGTTTTCACGCTTAGCGTGATCCTTGGAGTGAGCGTTGTTTTGCCCGTAGTAAGCGTTCTTACCATGCTTCCGGTAGTAGTGCTTGTCTAACAGATATTGTGGCAAGTGAATGTTGGCCCGGTTCAGCATCATTGAGTGGTAGTCTTCTTCAGCAACTACTTCGAGAACCTTAGCATTGTAGACAGCCTTGGCAGGTGTCGGCCCCCACGTGAAGGGACCGTGCTGCATCACCAAAGCAGCCGGAGTAGCTTCATAGTCAAGGTGACGTTCCTTAAAGGAGCGGATAATGACCTTCCCGGTATTGCCTTCGTAATCCTCTTCAATTTCTTCCTTCGTTAACGCATCAGCGGCTGGTACATCCGTGTAGAAGGTGTCGGCATGGGTTGTGTTCAGCGCCGGAATATCCATCCGGGCAGCGGCAAAGGAAACAGCCCATGGCGAGTGAGTGTGAACAATACCGCCAATCTTTGGGAAATGATTATACAAATAGGTATGCGTGGGCGTATCTGACGAAGGATTTAAGTCCCCTTCAACAACTTCGCCCTTGAGGTTAACAACCACCATCTTGTCAGGTGTTAATTCGTCATATGGAACACCCGATGGCTTAATGACAAAGAGCCCTTTCTCCCGGTCAATACCGGAAACATTCCCCCAAGTAAAGGTGACTAACCCTAGCTTCGGTAATTGCATGTTTGCTTCATAAACTTCTTTTTTTAAATCTTCAAGCATTTTCTTTCTCCTTAAAATAAATGACGTTGTTATTTGAAGAGCCAGCCACCTTCAGCTGCGATACAGATAAAGATGAAGAACAGAATTGCCCAGTTAAGGTAGTGAATAATTCGGCCAAATTCACGGTCCACTGAATATTGACGAAAAATAATCAAAGCTACCATTAAAGTCGCAATGGCGTTGGTCATCCCAGAGTGGGCATTACCAATGACAAATTCCCAGATGGAAATCGAAATAGTTACAATTAGGCAAAGTGTCATCACAACATAAAAGGGAATATTATATTTCTTCTTTTCCTTCATTCCTGTTCCTCCTGTTGGTTACTGTATTGACGAATAATTTCGTAAGCCTGCTTAGCATCGTTAGCAGCCAAAAGTTTTCGAAAGACCTTGCGGTTCGTAACCAGTCCCATAACTTGGGCCAGTGCCCGATCATGTTCGTGGTGTTCGCCCGGTGCAAGGACAATCAAACACCTAATCTTCTCTGTCCCCTGTTTGGTCTTAATCACTAATGGCTCTTTTAGAATTCCCAGTGCCATCCCGATTCGATTAACATGGCTATTAGGAGCGGAATGGGCGAGAAATGTATCAGCCGAGACCATCATGTACGGACCGAAACGGTCAATGAGATTCAAGATATCCTGGTAATAGGCCGCATCAGCAATTCCCTGGTCGGTCAAAATCCAACAAAGCTGTCTAATCATTTTGTCTAAGCTAACGGCACTAGCTGTGACCTTAATGGCAGCCGGTGTTAAGAGGTCCGCCAAATTCTTCTTTTCCGGAGCGAGTTCTTCCTGTCGGTCTTGAAGCGGGTACAGATAAGCGGACAGTTCTGCCCGTAGCCCCTTCTCATCATTCAAGCCAGCATGCCGTTTAACAATGGAAATGAGCTTATCTAATGACTGTTCTTGGCCGATAGATAGTTTCGGGAAGTACTGGTGAAGCGCTCGTTCAATCCGGTAACTGTCCTTATACTCAAGAACTGGTTGAACACTGATGATGGGAATGTTAAATTCCTGCTGGTTGAGACTCGCTGTCGAAATGATCAGCTTAGCCCGGTTGGGCATCCGCATAATTCGTTCCAGGTTTTCAATGCCAAGTGAACGCGAAAAGTTGATTAACGGGTACTGACGGTGCAAAGTCGAGTAAAGGATTGCGGACGTTGAAATACCACTTGTGCAAACCAGCAGGACATCTGCATTCAAGTAATCCTGAATATCGTCTGACTTATCAATGAAACGGGCGACATCCGTTTGCGTGGTATCGCCAACCGAAATGAAATAAAGACAAATTAATGCAATTTCACTCGTTGGAATCGGTGCATCCACAAAGATTTGGAGTGGTCGGCACGCAATCTGAACAAACTTAATCATTTCAGGGAATTTGCGGTCAATTGCTTCCAACAGAGGCATTTCAAACGTGAAATGGTACCGGCAACGAAAGTAGGTTGCATAAAGGTGGACGCTCAGTGCATTAACAAAGGCATCATCATTAATCCGTGTTCCGGCAATTTGGTCATAGCGGAGCATTATTGCCCGGGCAATATGATGCATTTCCTTTTTGAAATCCGCATTGACGTAATTCAAAACATCAACCTGTGAGCAAAGCACGATCTCCGTAAAGAAGATAATTTCATTGGGGTCTTGGATCCCGTTTTGTGCCAAAAAATGTTCAACTTCTGGGATAACACCATCGGTAACGGCCATAATCTCTTCATAAGTAGTGTCTGGAGTAGTGACCCGGTGACCGATTGAAATTCGAAAAATACGGAACTTGAGGCAACGAATAATTGTTTGAGCAGCGTTTTCAGTAAAACGCGTATTAAGGTGGCTTTCCAAATTGCTAAGTTGTTTGCGAGCCGTCTTCATATCCAGAGCGGGAAAAGCCAAGCGATCAATTCCTGTCGCAATGACCCCGTGACTATCCTGCGAAAGTTGCCGAAAAACATAACGGCAAATTGTCTCCTCGCTTCCCTGCAAAACGTGGCCCTTCGGTGTCGTCGTTAACTTCAGGTTGCTATATTCCGTTTCAATCCGCTTGAAATCGGCAATGATCGTATTACGAGTGACGCCAAAGCGTTCGCCTAAGGAGTTGATTGACTGGGGATCATTTTCAGTCAGCATCGACCAGATGATGGCATCCAGGCGTTGCTTAAGAGTAACCGCTGTCCGAGACGAGTTTTGCTCAACGGCTTTTTGACGCTTTTGCCAACCAGCAACAGCTTCATCTGGCAACAAATAGCCAACACCCCGTTCGTTTCGAATCTTGGGCAGCCCTAGCTGAGATAGGAGCTTATTTGCTTGTTCAATCCGGTAAAAAACGGTCCGTCGTGAAATTGCAAAGCGTTTTTCTAGTTTCTGTGCAGAAACGTAATCGTGAGTGGCTGCGAGGTAATCTATCAGTTTTTTGGCATTTTCAGATGCCATCCTGCTCACCTCAATTCAAATCTGGAAAAATCGTCAGTCACAACAAGGGCCCCCAGCCTTCGATTTCCCGAATGCTGGAGGCCTCCTTTCTTAACAAAGAAACAATTAGCCTTCCTTGATTAAGTTTTCAACCTGGTCGATAACCGTATCGGCACCGATACCAGTCAACAGTGGCAAACCATTGATTACAGGAATCTTAATGGAGTCATTGTCGTATTGAGTCGTGGTGATTGCCATGTCGGCTTGGTCAGCCATTGATTCAACGGATTGAACTGACGTTTGGATCAACTTGTAGTCTTGGCCTTCTTCATAGCCACGAGCTTGCAGTTCTTCGTTCAGCTTGTTCATAGCAGTAGTACTAGTAACAACGCCGGCACCACATGCAACAATAATCTTCTTCATACTTGAAACCTCCTCAAATATCTAGGGACTAGTTTGATCAAAAATTAGTTCTTAGCAGCAGCCTGCTTTGCTTCACCCTTCTTTTCGTCGCGAATGATGCAACGGTGGTTCCAGATCAACATGATTGCACAAATAACAATCCCGAAGATATACAGTGCCCACTTGTTGTGAGCCAGTTGGAACATAAGCCATGGGTATGGGTTAGATTCATAGTCGATGGAACCGATCAGAGTTGAACCCTTTGGAATAGCAAAGTGTGCAGCCCGTGCAGCCTTGGTGAAGAATGGTGACAGGTTAGTACCAATGTACAGACCCAAAATCACGTTGATAGCACCAATGATGAATGAACGGAAGAAGTCACCATGAACAACAGAAACAATCAGAGGGAACATGAATACGAAACCGGTCAGACCGATAGTTGGCAGGAACTTGTTGCCTGGCAGAATAAATGCAAAGACCAATGAAAGTGGAATCATCAGAGTAGCACAAGCCAGAACAACTGGGTTACCAATACCAACGGCAGTATCCATACCAATGTAGAACTTACGACCACCAAAGTGCTTCTGAGTCAGCTTTTGGATAGCGTTGGAAACAGGAACAACCCCTTGCAGCAACAGAGCAGCCATCTTTGGAGTAATGATCATGATAGCGGAGAGAGTAACGGCCATCAGCAGGATCTTACCAATCTTAGTTGGCCAGTCCATTCCTGGAACGGCAAAGTATGCCAGGAAACCAACCAGCAGACCAATAACAAACCCTAACAAGGTTGGTTCACCCCAGCTACCGAACTTCTTGTTAAAGTCCTTAGCATCCAAGTGAATCTTGTTAACACCTGGAATCTTGTCAATAATCCAGTTGATAACAACGGCGAATGGAACGAATGAACCTGCGTAACCGTGAGGAATTGAGATCCCTGGCAGACCCAGGTACTTTTCTGACAGTGGAGCAGTCCGGTCGGCAGTAACCATGATGACGATCATGATGACACTGGCAGCAAACAGACTCAGCAACATGTCACTGGTTAAGGCATAAATTAAACTACCAGTAAAGGCAAAGTGCCAGAAGTCCCAGATGTCAACGTCGATAGTCTGGGTAGTCTTAGTAACCAACATAACAATGTTGATTGCGATCCCCAGAGGAATCATCGTAACACCGACAAGTGAGCCGTAGGCGATGGCTGAAGCTGATGGCCAACCAACATCGATAACGGAAAGGTTCATGTGCAGAACCTTAATGATTTCCTTAACGGCTGGATTCATAACACTAGTCAGAATCGTAACGGTGGCGTTCAGACCAATGAATCCGATACCAACCATCAAACCACCCCGCAGGGCCTTAGCAAATGGAACCTTTAGACATAACCCGAAAATCAGGAAGATAATCGGAATCATAACCGTTGGCCCCAAGTTAACAATGTACTCAATGAAATCAATAACTGGTTTCAATTTTTACACTTCCTTACTTGAAGTAATCCTTGAGTTCTTGATACAACTTTTCGGAATCATCAATCTCAATCAGCTTTTGTAGATAATCCTGTTTTTGGAATAATTGCATTAAGTTTTGCAAAAGCGTGACCTGACTGTGTGGTTCCTTCATCGCTAACATGGCAACAAAACGAACGCTAACAGTTTGCGATTTATCAGCCATGTTGGCGAAATCAACTGCCTTCTTAAGTGAGGCAAAGACAATCGCTGGTTTTTTAACGTACTTGACGTCGGTGTGGGGAACGGCAACACAAATGTCACCACTTGGCAACCCGGTTGGGTAAACCTTTTCCCGATCCAAAACCGCTTGTTTATAGTCAGCGTTCACGTAGCCTTGTTTATAAAGGGCGTCGGCTAACTGACTAATAACATCGGTTGAATCTTTGGCATCCAGCAAAAATTTTACCTTCACTTGGAATTACTGCAATGCCTTTACCCATGACACCACTAGCAAAAGTTGGATCATCAACCTTAGAAACATCTTCTAAATCACCTTTAGCAGGTGCATGTAACTCATGTTTTTCATGATCTTTA
>NZ_JBFLGB010000062.1:0-9588 GCF_041859915.1 Limosilactobacillus sp. | reverse complement strand
TGATCAGAATGGTAACCCAATTGGCAATGCCCAAACTTACCGGAATGATCCGAATGATCCAACCAAGGTTGTACCAAACGAAGCTGTACCAACGATTAGTGGCTACACACCATCAACCAGCACAGTTACGCCAACTAACCCGAGTGTTAATACGACGATAACCTACAACAAGAATGGCAACGGTGCTTCCAACAACAGTGGCACTACTAATGGTTCCACCACAAATAATGGCACTTCTATTAATAATGGCAGTGGCAACAATGGTGCTACTAACGGAGCCGGTGCAAATAGTCCATTCACTGGTAATACTGGTTTGAACGGTAATGCTAATGGTGGCCTGACTAACGGGACTGGTTCTACTGTAACTGAAGGCAACACTAACAACGGTGGTGCTAACTTCAGTGGTACAAACATTAGTAATGGTGAAGCAGCACCAGTGGCAACTAGCCTTGGTAACAATGGCACCATTACAACCGCTACGACTACAACGTCCAACAGTAGTAATAGTGGCAACAACATTACTTTGCCACAGACTGGGAACGCAACTAATAAGGCTGCTATCCTTGGTGCTGCCGGCGTTGAACTAGCTGGTGCCTTAGGCTTAGCTGGTTTAGCTGCCAAAAAGAAGCACGATGCTGAATAACAACTGAATAAACATTGTTCGCAGTCAAGTTTATTTAATGAATAAATAACCTCCCTACCAAATATTTGTTCATTTTCGATCACTACGAGCAATAAATAAGGGCCTCGATAATCTGCACGGATTACCGAGGCCCTTTGTTTCCTTAGGCTTCTCATTAAGAAGTGATTTCTAAACAGCTTTTGCCCGAGCTGTTTCTTTATTTTGCTAGTTAACAGTAAATTAGAAAACGTGAGTATCATGTTAAAAAATATTGGTTCAATGATGTCAAATGCTATCACTTGCCATCATTTTACCCTTACAACTGTTTTATGTTTAATATCACCACTAACCCCGTTAAACGCTCCCAAATGCTTAAATATTCAGAAGCTAGAGGACAACTTTACAGCAGTTTCAACCTGACAGCCACTGTTGTAAATATTTTCTTTCGTTAAGTGGCGTCTCAAATGAGCGGCGTCCATTTAACTGGGTGTAACACGACGCCCGCTATCCCGTCGGCAAATGAGGCTTTTGGGAATGCTTTTTTAATAATTTGCCAAGCTCCATTCACATCGGCATTGATCAAAGTACCATCATTGGCTTTAAAGAGACCACGACGGATTCGCCGATTAATGGGGCTTTTACCTTGCTTTTGCCGGCTCTTATTTCCGTTAGCCCAACATGGTTTCTCACCATCTAAGGCACTGGTTTGGCTAGTATAAGCTTCATTGGCTTGAATCACACTGATACCAACTAAGTTAGCTTTATATTGGATTAGGTTAATCATAACTTGATGAGGAATCCCAATAAGGTTTTGATTATTCCGCTTACCCAAGTTGGAGCTGCGTTTCCAGGACTTGTTTTTGCCAATCACAATCGTGTTAGCACCACAGTTTAACGCATAATCAACGATACGTTTAGAAGCTTTGTGGGCAAACTGTTTGATTTTGGCATTACGCCAAGCGGTAATGCGCCGCATGGCATGAGTTTCCTGGTAAACCGGTTTCGGGCCTTGCTTAGTGGTAATGGTTGACTCTAATTGATGGTATTGTGCTTGAAGCCGCTTTAAGTGAGACCGTTCTTGATTGTAGTATTGATTAACTGATTTCAGATTACGGCCATTAATCAAGAGTGGTTGATGATGAGTATTAGAAACACAAGTCAAAGCGTTGTCTATACCGGGATCAATCCCCAAGTAAGTACCATTGTCTGGTAAGTATTGAATCTGACGATTCAAACGGTACTGGACAATTAGTTTGTAACCACCATAAATAGGTTTAAACGCCACCCGTTGAATGGTTTTTACTTGTGGGGCCAACTTCACTCTGAGTTTTAGCTTTGGAATGGTTAGGTATCCCTGTTTTAGTTTGGCATTTTGGTTAGTCACAAAGAAAATATGGCGTTGCTTCTTCGGTAAGTAATGAGGCAAACGTGGCTTACCCGTAAACTTAGCGGGGTTCTGTTTAAAGGCTTCATTAGCTCGATACCAAGCTCGCCAAATACCACAAACCTCTTTTAAGGTTTGTTGGGCCGACTGGACATAGCCTAGTTCATGATAAAGCATGGATTCATGTACTAAGTACCGGTGCTTAAACATGGTATCTAATTGGCTGTAGCCCTTGATGTACTTTTTATGGAATAAGCCTTGCCGTAAGTCATATAAAGCTCGATTGTACAAGTCATGTGCTTTATGACTATATAAGTCCAATTGTGAGTTACCAGCGATGAAATATTCACTACACAAGCACGAATATTGATTTTCATTTCGTGGAATGACATTTTTAGACTTGGTCATTTTTTCACCTCCTTTCGCAGTTAATTGTAGGCTTATTTTGCCTGTTTTAGCTTTTGCTCAAGCAGTTGGCGTTCACGCCGTCGGTGTGAATATTCCCGCATAGAAAAACAGTGAAGCAAGCTAATAATTTCTTCAAAGAGTTCTTGTTCATCAGTCTTTGGATTGGCTTCATTAGACACCACTTCAATCTCGGTATCATAGTTTTTAAACAAGTATTCAAAAAGTTCAAAGCCAACCCGGCTTAACCGATCCTGATGAGTAATCACGACTCGTTTAACTTTACCAGCTAAGATTAAGTCCAGCATTTGAAAGAACTGTTTCCGGTTTTTAAAAGAAATGCCACTGGCAATATCTTGAAAACTATCCGTGACGGTATAACCCTTGGCAACGCAAAAGTCATTTAGTTCCTGCATTTGATTAGCTAAATCAGGTTTCTGTTTGTAAGTTGACACCCGACCGTAAATGACGGTAATGCGTTTTGACCGACCGTTTTTCAGTAAGAAGACGGAATCATCATCAAAACGGTATTGCCCGGTGGGTAATTTTTGAGCCTTGAGAGTGCCATTACGTCGATAGCGGCGTAAAGTTGACCGACTGATTTGAAGTAAATCCATGACTTTACCAGCTTTCATATCATCACTTCCTTTAACATTATTATATCATATTATACCAGCAAATGATCAAATCTACACAAACAAATAAGCATTTACTTTCAGGTAAACACTTTTACACTAATTAAACTAAAAATTTCTAACTATATACTAGTTTTAAAATGTAAAAGAATGTAAAATAAAATATAAATGTAAAAGAATGTAAAAGTAGGTGAGCATTGATGATTAATAAACAATTAAAAAACCCTTTTGATCCCAGCTTTGGAACACCGCCTAAAATTATTTTGCCCAACTATCAAAGTGATTTTGAAAGTCCAAAATTGGTTGCACAAGCTATCGCATATGATGATCCCAACCGGGTAATTTTTATTACCGGCCTGCGGGGCTCTGGGAAGACGGCCTTATTAACCCAGATTGAACAAAAAGTAATAAAGCTAACTGACACATATATCGTGGAAATAGATAATAACCAACAAATGGTACAGGCATTTGGTCATAACCTAAAGAACATCTTTAAAATTCATTCACTAACTGACAAAATTTCTGCTATTTCAGTAATGGGATTTAGCCTCAGCTTTAATAAGGGTAATGAGAACTACACTACTCAGGATATTGAGAACTTCATGGCAATGCTAACAAAACTTCATAAGCGAGTTGTTATCTTTATCGACGAATTTAACCATAAAGAAAATACGCGTGAATTTATTCAATTGCTACAGAATTTAAAATGTCACAACCTCAATTTCTACTTGGTTGCTGACGGTCTTCCCAAAATGATCTATGATATTGAGCATGACCAGGCACTGACTTTCTTAAAACGAGCACGTCACATTCAGACAACCATGCTGAATATTAATAAAATTGAAACAGAATACCAAAAGTACCTTGATTTTAATCCGGATCTGACTCATCAAATTGCCCAGCTGACTGGTGGCTACTCTTTTGCTTTTCAACTACTTGGCTACAAGCTCTGGAATGCTACCAAGACTGGTCAACAACCTGCCAATCAACAAACATTTGATGTGATTAAGCCACTATATATTCAGGACCTGTTTACCCAAAGTTATGACATCATCTTTGATAATCTTTCCAACCGTGATAGGGAATACTTAGTCGGCACGGCTAATAACATGACCACCACCCAGATTGCATCCTTAATGGACTATCAAAGATCCGCCAAGCAGCAGCAAAATTATGTTAATCAATACCGTCGACGAATGATCCAGCAAGATCTGATTAGTCCTGCAGGTCAAGGCCGTATCAAATTTAAGCTACCATTATTTAAGCAGTATCTAGCTGACACGCAAGATCCTAACTCGATTCGCTATCGCCCATTTTGATGAAAAAAACTGGCATTGACTTTCATCAATACCAGATGGTGTAATTTTTTTACAGGTCAATGACGAGCTCTACTGGGGCGTGATCACGGCGCTTACCGGTGTCGACCACCTTGGATTGTTGAATCTTGTCGGCAATGCGGTCACTGACTAACCAATAATCGAGGCGCCAACCGGAATTGTTTTGCTTACTAGTAATCACCCGCTGGGCCCACCAGGAATAAACACCGGTCTTATCTGGGTAGAGTTTCCGAAAACTATCGGTGAAACCAGCCTTGAGAAGCTTCGTGAAGTCTTCCCGTTCCTCATCGGTATAGCCGGCGGAGTGGTGATTATTGCTTGGGTGGGCGAGGTCGATCGGTTCGTGGGCAACGTTGAAGTCCCCGCTGATCATGACGGGCTTGTCCTTGGTTAGTTTGCTGAGGTATTGCCGATACTGGGTATCCCAGCCTTGGCGATCCGTTAGTCGCTTTAGGCCGCTCCCGGAATTAGGCGTGTAGACTTCGGTGACGTAAAAATCGGGGAATTCAAGCGTGATGATCCGCCCTTCCCGGTCCATGGTCGAGGGGGCGTCAATCGTCGGGTAGGTGACCTTGGGATGGTAGCTATCCTTATATAAGTACATGGTACCGGCATAACTCTTCCGGGCCGGTTCTTCAGAAGACCGCCAGACATAGTTGTACCCGGGGAAAAGCTTGGCCAGAGCGTCCCGGTGTTTCTTGGTCGGGTCCTTCCGTAGCTTGGTTTCTTGAATGGCGAAGACGTCCGGCTGGGCGGCCGCGATCTTCTTGAGGGTTTCCCGGGTTTCCCCGGCGCGCTTAGAAGTACCGGTCAAGGCGGCGTTGAGTGAGTCAATGTTCCAACTGATTAGTTTCATTAATAATTACTCCTTAGTTTTGGTGGACAATTTCTTGTTTCCAGTGGTTGAGGTGGCGCTTGGTGATGACGCAGAGACCATCATCCCCAACCTTTTTCATTTGGTTGGTGCACATGATCTTGACATCATCCCGTTGGGCAGCGCGCCGTTCGCCCCAGTAATTCAGGTAGCGGAGGGCAGCGTAGAGGTTTTCCCCCTCGTCGGTCAGGCGGTATTCGACATGGGGTGGGACGGTGTTGAAACTCTTTCGAGCCACGATTCCGGCATCGACTAGTTCGTGTAATTGGTCAGCTAAGACCTTGTAAGAGGTGCCGAGTTGCTTAACCAATTCACTGGTTCGCCGCGGATGGCCGGCCAGCAGGTAGAGGATCACGGGCTTCCACTTGCCACCGATGATTGACAGGGCGTAGTCGGCCCCAATGTTGAACATTTTTGGACGCATTTTTTTACCCTCCTTAGATTTGCTAAGACTATTATAGCAAGCTTTCTTGAAAAAATTTAATTGGCACTAACGGTTTAGTCCCTGCTAATTCTTACCGGTGGGTAACTACCTTACTGAGAAGTGCTTACTTTTAATCAGTATCAGTTTTGCTTATACTAATAGTGTAAGTAACAAGGAGGAATTGAAAATGGCAAAACAGGTACTGATTCTCGGCGCAACGGGACAAATCGCTGGTCACGCCATTCAGGCATTGCTGAAGAATGGTAATGACCATCTTTTACTCTATACGCGACACCCGCAACACCTTAAGTCCGTTGATCAACAACGGGAAACGGTCATCAAGGGTGATACCCTGAAAATGGCCGAATTGGACGCTGCTGTCGCTAAGGCGGACGTGGTTTACGCGAACCTGCGGAATCCTCAGATCGAGCAGCAGGCGAAAAACATCGTGGCGGCGATGGATAAGCATGGCCTTAAACAACTGGTTTGGATTTCTTCAATTGGAATCTATGATGAAGTACCAGGCAAGTTTGGTGAATGGAATAATGCCGAACTCGGTGGCGGTCAAGAAGACAGCTACCTCGGCACCTACCGGAAGGCCGCGGATGTGATTTCGGCATCCGACCTGGACTACACAATTATTCGGCCGGCTTGGCTGACTAATAAGGATGAGGTCGACTATGAAACCACCAAGCGTGGCGAAGCCTTCAAAGGGACCGAGGTTTCCCGGAAGTCAATTGGGACCCTGGTTGCTAAGATTATCGATGACCCGGCTCCGTATGCTCGACAAGATCTCGGGGTTGACAAGCCAGGAACCGATGGTGATAAACCTGCCTGGTACTAGCTTGAAGCCGGATTCGATTTTGAGTTTTTACTTGCGAATTTTATTTTATATTTATCGGCATTTGAATATCCACTCGTACCTGATCCTTGGATAAGGTGCGTCGTGAGTGAGCATCAGCCAACTACCAGGGTTGATGCTCTTTTGTTTTAATAGGAGAGATTGTGTTCGTTCGCTTTTCAAACCAACAAGTTGTATAATATTAGTAAATAATTTACTAGATTGGAGAAGGTGAACGTAATCGCAACAATTAAGGAAATCGCGGCCAAGGCTGGATATTCACCGGCAACGGTTTCACGTCTTCTAAATAACGACCCAAGTCTTTCGACTACTGCCGAGACCCGGCAAAAAATTATGGCGGTGGCGGATGAATTAGGCTATTGGCGTAACCATCGGCGTCAAAAAAACCGTAAACAATTGCGGTTAGCCTTGCTTTACCGGATCAGCGGTAAGGAACAGCTCCAGGATGAATATTTTGCCTTTTTGCGTAAGGCGATTATTAAGGAAGCCAAGGCAGAAGGAATCGTATTACAGAGTTTTCAGCGGATTGATGACCTGATCGAAGCCGCCGCTGCTTTTAATGGCTTTGTTGGCGTGGGGGCCGACAAAGTGACGCAAAAAAAGCTGGCGGCGCTCCATGAAAAGTTGCCAGCGGGGGTCTTTATTGATATTAATCCGGCCCCGCGTCTCTTTGATTCTGTCAAACCTAATTTGGAATTAACCATCCAAGATGCTCTTCAAAAACTCGTGGCAGCTGGGTACCAACGAATTGGCTTTATTGGTGGCGAGGGATTGAACCTTAACAATATCCAACAAAAAGATGCCCGGGAAATTGCCTTTCGTGAATTTACCAGTCTCCAGGGAATTAAAGAAGCACCTGTCTTTATCGGGGGTCAGTTTAACGTTTCCACGGGTTATCAATTAGGAAAACGGGTGATTGACCAGGTTGGTGACCACCTACCGGATGCCTTTATCGTGGCCTCTGATACATTGAGCGTGGGTGTGTTGCAAGCATTCAACGAGGCTGGTGTGATGGTTCCGCGGGACACCGCAGTGATTAGTATCAACAATAGTGAAGTGGCAAATTATGTTTCCCCGCCATTGTCATCTTATAATATCAATCAAGAAACGCTCAGTCGGATGGCGTTGGGCTTGGTACGGGACCTTATTAAATATCCGTCACGTCCGCATGTCCACCTTCAGGTTAATACCGACCTAGTGATTAGAAAAAGTTTTATCTCGTAATCATATTAGTAAAAGCTTCATTCATTTGAATGGGGCTTTTTAAAGCCTCTTTAGTAAATTATTTATGCAATTTGCTATAAACTATTTACTAAATAGTATTAGAAGCGTACAATAGCCTTGAAAACGATTGCAGGAATGATCGCTGAGGAGGTATCGATATAATATGGCAACCAAAAAGCACAAGCTAACTGGGAAGCAAATTGTTTCTCGTGCGTCATTTTGCTTTGGTAATGTTGGACATTCCGCCTTTTATGGTGTTATGTCAACATACTTCATCATTTTTGTTACGGGTGGGATGTTTAATGGCCTTCCGAAGTCTGTTTCTAATCGGCTGATCGGTTTAATCACCGGCCTGATTGTTGGTGTTCGGATTTTGGAACTGTTGATTGACCCACTACTAGGAAACGTTGTTGATAACACTAAGTCCCGGTGGGGTAAATTCAAGCCCTGGATCATGACCGGGAACATCGTCAGTGTCATCTTACTCTTGATTCTTTTTACCGGGATCTTTGGCCTAGCAAAGGTTAACTGGATCCTCTTTGCCGTTTTATTGTAATTATCTTTATTACCTTTGATATTTTCTATTCTTTGTCGGATGTCTCCTATTGGGGAATGGTTCCGGCAATCAGTGAAGACTCTCAAGAGCGGGGTGTTTATACCTCACTAGGCGCTTTCGCCGGGACGATCGGTTGGAACGGTTTGACGATCATCGTTGTTCCAATCGTTACCTACTTTACCTTTTTAGCAACTGGAAAGCATAATGAAGGACCGATTGGCTGGTTTGCCTTCGCAGCGATTGTTTCCGCGGTGGCCTTGCTAAGTGCGATTGCCGTTTGCTTGGGAACAAAGGAAAAGCATAACATCATTCGGAATTCTGCCCAAGATAAGACTACCATTGGCCAGGTATTTTCCGCGATCTTTCATAATGATCAAATCCTGTGGCCAAGTTTAGCCTATCTTTTATATTCCTGTGCTTACGTCATCACTAACGGTGTTTTGTTCTACCTTTACAAATTTGTCATTGGTAAGCCGGGCGAATTCTGGATTGTTGGTGTGATTGCCACCATCATTGGCTTCTGCACAAGTCCACTTTTCCCAATCCTGAACAAGTTCATTCCACGGAAATGGCTCTTCATCGGTGGCCAAATCTCCATGGCATTAGCATACGTTATCTTCATCTTTTTCCGGACCAACGTCTTGATGATGGATCTGGGCTTGGTACTCTTTAATATCAACTTTGCCCAATTGGTGACTGTCCTGACGCTGACCGATGCTATCGAGTATGGTCAGTTGCGCAACGGCCAGCGGAATGAAGCCGTTGTCCTTGCCGTACGGCCAATGATTGATAAGTTGACCGGAGCGATCTCTAATGGCCTGGTTGGCTACATTGCGATCGCCGCGGGGATGACTGGCTCCGCAACTGCCGCTGACATGACAGCGCACGATATCAATACCTTTGATAGCATGGCCTTCTATATCCCATTGGTTTTCGCGCTCCTGGCAATTGTCGTCTTTGCTTGGAAAGTAACCTTAAGTGAGAAGAAGCACGCACTTATTGTTGAAGAATTGAAAGATAAGCTGGCAAACGGTGATACAAAGGCTAATACGGGTGTCAATGCTAAAGCGCCTGCTAAGGGAGCAGAAGATGAGATCAAGACCGAACACCTATCTGCACCGGCTTCTGGTCAGGTAAAGGAAATGAAGGATGTCCTAGATGTCGATGGTCGGCCGTTCCCTGGCACTGGTTTTGCCATTGAACCAAGTGAAGGGAAGATCTATGCTCCGTTTGATGGCCAGATTAACTTTACCTTTGGCACTCGC
>NZ_JBFLGB010000061.1:0-9606 GCF_041859915.1 Limosilactobacillus sp. | reverse complement strand
TCCTTAATCTATGGAGCTTTGTTACTTCCTTTAAATGTCTTTCTTAAATTATATTTACGTGACCAAGAAAAATATAGTCAATTCCATATTAAACAAGGAAAAAGCTAAATACAGCCTTGTTAGTTTTATTTCTTATCGAATATGAAAATATCCTCATGAACATAATTATGTTTATGAGGATGTTTTGAAATGTAGCATAACCTAATTAAGTTATTACTTTAGGTTATGTATTAAATTTGATAATTTAAGCCACCATGACTAACAATTAAATCCGGTTGAAGAGTAATCTCCTTATCAGGTAGTGAAGTAAATAATTTTGCTTACGGACTTGGTTCAACTGAGTAATGAGTCGGTCTGCTTGTTGGCCATTTAAATTTCACTACTGCTGGGTCAGTTTGAGTTAAGGTAAAACTAGTTGGCTGTTCAACGAGGGAATTGTGCCCGAAGCTTGGTCAGCACTAGCGGAGGGACGGAACAATATTTTTCACCAACCAACCTTAACCACTATTGCACACCAGCATCACAAGTCGGTTGCTCAAGTCATTCTTCCTTCGCTGGGATGTCCAACGGGGATTAATTCCATTAGCAAAGTCAACTAACGCAGCTCGAATGGTTGAAAATCGTGATATCTTCGATTTTGAATTTTGAATTATCACCGACTGAGATTAACCAGATCAACCAGCTTGATACGGGGGTCAGTCTTTACCCAGAATATTAAAGACTTAGTTTTACTATAAAAGGAATTGTGAAAATAATTTTATTCTCACAATCCCTTTTATATAGACACTAGCGAGGTTGAGATGCTAGCTGAGTGCGAAAGTATTTAATTAAGCGTTGAGCTGGTTCTCCTAAAGAAGCACCCTTACGCCAGATCAAGTAATGTTCCTGCTGGTGCTTGGGGGTAAGAGGAATGAAGGTCAAGTGGGCCTTAGCTGGCAGGGGAGCCCCTTGGATACAAATAAGGTTTCCCATTCCAGTCGCCGCTAAATAGGCTGCATTTGTTAAGAGATTATATTCTGCGACGATAGATACTTCTTGATTGCTAGCCTTTAACCAGTTGCTAACTTCATCATGAACTAGAGAACGATGGGGGATAATCAATTTTTGCCCCCTAAGTTCATTAATATTGATTGATTTTTGGTTCCTAAAGGGACTATTTCGGTTGACGGCACCCCCCACCGGTCAGTGACTGGCAGCTGAAGATAATAGTATTTAGCTGCGTTGATGGGTGTCGAAACTAAACCAACTTCAATGGCTCCCCGGTCTAGCTGATCTTTAATTAATTCCCCATCCCCATCGTATATGCTTAATTCAACTTGTGAATATTGTTGGTGAAATTTACGGAGAAGTGGAATTAAAAACTTGGTGACAGCTGACTCAACACAACCAATCCCGACGGTACCAGTCAGCTCATCATTATTTAAATCAGCGACCACTTGGTTAGCCCGGTCTAATTCAGTTAAAATTTGTTGGATTCTGCGTTGATAAGCTAAGCCAGCTTTAGTCAGGACCATTCGTCGGCGTTCACGAATAAAAAGTGGCGCGCCAAGTTGTCCTTCCAACTGTTGAAGCTGCCGGCTAAGAGTTGGTTGGGCAACATGAAGCTCACGGGCGGCTGCAGAAATTGTTCCTAGCTTAGCAATCGCTAAGAAATAATGTAAGATACGTGTTTCCATCTGGAAATCATACTCCTAGTATTCATTTTAGGTAAAGATTTATATTCATTATAGGTCTTTAACATATATATTGCAGGGCTTTACAATAAAATTGAAGATATCTTCTGATCAAGACAGTTTATTATCAATTGGGATATTCTAATGAAATGAAGCAAATTACTAGTCTTGACCAAGGACATTCCGCTTTCGATTGGAACATCATGGATAACTTTAATAATCCTGCAATGATCAAAGTATTAAATGATGCGCGTGTTCATAATTAAAATTGAATGAAGGAGATCTTATTATGAAAACAGTAGTTCTATTATTTCACCCTAACTATGCTCAGTCCCGGGTTAATAAGACTTTAGCCCAGGCTCTTGATGATGATATCGAAGTACGTAATATGTACGCTCTTTATCCTGATGGAAAAATTGATGTAGCAACAGAAAAGAAAGTAATGGAAGCGGCTGATCGGGTTGTCCTTCAGTTCCCAATTATGTGGTACAGTTCACCTGCTTTGCTTAAGCAGTGGGAAGATGAGGTCCTTGAATACGGTTGGGCCTATGGAGAAAATGGTGATGCCCTTCATGGTAAAGAATTAGTCCTAGCGGTTAGTCCTGGTGCCAATAATTATGGCCGAGACAACTTTGTTAAATATACAGTAACTGAATTATTACGACCATTTCAAGCAACCAGTCGTTTAATTGGGATGACTTACAAGAAGCCATTCATTACGATCGGTGCTTCTACGATCAGTGATGATGATCTTACTCAGCAAGCAAGTAAGTACAATGAGTACCTGCATCAGGCTCAACTGGCAACTTTAGGAGACTTTGAATAGGGGGCCATTAAAATGGCAATGAGTGAACATGAAAAGGAACTTGCTGGTCAACCTTATGATTATCGAGATCCAGAATTACAAAAAATGATCCAAATCGGTCGCCGATTAATTACTCAGTTGAATCAGGAAGATGACCCTGATAAGCGCTTACAAATTGCCCACCACTTATTTCACCGGGCTGGTACAGGTCTGACGATTAATGGTCACTTTGACGCCCTCTATGGTGCCCATATTTCAGTAGGGGACAATGTTTTCATCAACGGTAATTGCTATTTTCAGGATTCTAACCGAATTACCTTAGGAGATCGTGTAATTATTGCCCCTGATACTAAATTCTATTGTGGCCAACACTCCTTAGACGCTACTAAACGTTTTGCAACTCGGCAAGATGGTAGTCACTACTTGATCACTACAACTGCTCCAATCACGGTTGGTAATGATGTTTGGATTGGTGGCAATGTCACAATCATTGGGCGTGTGCACATTGGCAATAATGTCATTGTGGGCGCCGGTGCGGTTGTGGTGGCCGATGTGCCTGATAATACGGTTGTTGGTGGTGTTCCGGCTCACAAGATCAAGAATTTGGCACCGTTGAATAATTAATAATTAAATTACTCGCAAATTTGTCATTAGATTGGGGGATGAAGTCAATGGAATATAGCAAAATTCCAGGAACAGATATTCGAATTTCTAAATTAGCGGTCGGTGGGATGAGCTTTGGTAAACCCGCGTTTAAGACTTACCGATGGATCTTGGGCAAAGAAGATACTGATAAGATGGTTCAGCATGCCTTAGATCTGGGTATTAATTTCTTTGATACCGCCAATGTTTACGGTGCTGGAACCAGTGAGCAATTTATTGGTCAAGCTTTGAAACATCATCAAGTTCCCCGTGACCACGTAGCTATTGCTAGTAAGGTTTATTTTAACCCTGGTCGACTTTCAAAAACGGCGATTAACCGAGAAATTGATGGGACATTGCAGCGTTTAGGAACCGATTACCTTGACCTTTATATTATCCATCGTTTCGACTATGACACGCCCATTGAAGAAACGATGGAAGCGTTAAATGGCCTGATTAAGGCTGGTAAAGTACGTGCCATTGGTGCCTCGGCAATGTATGGTTACCAATTTCAAAACATGCAACATATTGCTGAAAAGAATGGCTGGCACCAATTCGTAGCAATGGAAAATCACTATAACTTGCTTTACCGGGAAGATGAGCGTGAACTAATCCCCATTTGCAAACAGGATGGAGTAATGCTCATGCCGTATAGCCCGTTGGCAGGAGGGCACTTGACCCGACCAACTTGGAACAGTAATTCAACCCGGAGTAAAATTGATACTTCAGCAAAGGCTAAGTATGATCATGCTAAACAACAAGATCTTCCAATCATTCAACGGGTTCATGAACTAGCTGCTAAGCATGGAGTTAAAATGGCTCAGATCGCCTTGGCTTGGCAATGGGCTAAGGGAGTAATTGCACCGATCGTCGGGGCAACGAAGCAACAATATCTTGATGATGCCGCGGCTGCAATGGATATTCACCTAACACCTGATGAAGTTGCTTATTTGGATGAACCCTATACCGCACACGAGATTGTTGGCGCGTTAAACCAAAATCCAACCGATATGCTACCAAAGAGTGTTGAAAATTAAAAATAGTATAGATTGACATAAATAAAACTCTTCTAGTATGAAAATAACTATAACTGGAAGAGTTTATTTTTGAAATATTTTTATTTTTGAAATATTATTTAAGCATTTATTTAAAGCATAGGAATTCATTAAAATAAAGCATTTTCATTTTAGCCTTTTACTTACTATAATATAGTTAAAAGGCATAGAAAGGAAAGTATCAAAATGAAAAAGATTGTTGTATTGACAGGTAGTCCGCATCATCCAGGAACGTCAGAGCAGTTAGCTGATGCCTTTGTTGCCGGGGCAAAGGCGGCTGGTAATGAGGTATATCGTTTTGATGCCGGTCGGCGAATTAATGAATTTTCGTTAATTCAGTTGAAAGATAACCAACCCGGCATGGAAGTTGAAGTTGAACCTAATGATATCATTAAAAACGAAGTCATCCCTAAGTTGCTGGATGCGGATATTGTTGTCCTAGTTACCTCGCTTTATTATTATGGGATTAATTCTGCTTTGAAGGCAGTAATTGATCGTTTCTATAGTTATAACCATGAACTTCATGGTGGTAAGGAGGCCATTACCCTAATCAGCGGTTATGGTCAAGAAGATGCTTTTGCTTCTATGCAGCTGTACTTTAAGCAGTTATTGAAGTATATGCGGTGGGATTTACGAGGTTCGGTTCTGGCTGCTGATTCTTGGAACAACCAAAAATTACAACAGCACGTTCAAGAAGCTCGTAAGCTTGGTGAAGATATTAAGTAAAGAAAGGATGAACGCCAATGGCGAAGACGTTAGTTCTCTATTATTCAGCTACTAATACTACTAAACGGGTTGCAGAGCAGATCGCTCAAAAATTAAATGCGGATTTGTGTGAAATCCATCCAGCACACCCTTATTCCAGTGCTGATCTTAATTGGAACGATCCCCAATCACGAACTTCGATTGAGCAACACCAACATGATACAAGAGTCGCAATTAAAGATGATTTACCTGATGTTAGTGGTTATGAAAATATCGTAATTGGTCACCCAATTTGGTGGGGAATTCCGCCACGGATGATCACGACAGTTATTGATCACCTTAACTTAAACGGTAAAAAGTTGGCTCTGTTTGCCACTTCTGGTGGTAGTAGTTACCAACGTTCACAAAGTAATATTGAACGGGCTTTGCGAGAAAATAATTATGATGTGCAAGTTAACCCCGGAGCAGTTCTCAACAATGACGCTCAAATTGATCAGTGGTTAAAGAAGCTAAATTTCTAAATTAAAAATGGAAAAAGCACTGCTAAATGGCTTACACCAACCATTGCAGTGCTTTTATAGATTCTATACTATTATCCCGTCCACTAGAGTACCAATAAAATTATATATTCGTAAGCAGAAATACATCTGTAAGTTAGATGTTTTTTAAATAAAGGACTTGAGTCACTAAAATTCAGCGACTTAAGCCCAATTTTGATATATGCATGATTTACTCATTTCCAAAAAACAGTGCAAAAAGGGGAGATACAGTTTGCTAGCCAAGAATGTCATGTCCACCAGTAGCAACAAGTGTTAGTAAAATACGATGACTATTTATGGTGTAAATGACTATCCAGTTATCAAACTGTTTACCATAATTTTTAATACGAGCAGGATGGAATTCTCGATAGCCAAGCCATTTACCTTTTAAGCCATGGTCTTTGATTCGGTTAAGTATTCCAATATTCTGTTCAACAATTGCATGTATACACGGTTTTAAAGCTTTAATTGGGTAATGCTTTTTAGCAAGTCGTTTTAGCTGACGTTCAAACTGATTAGTGCTTTGAATCTTCATCAATTTTGTCTATCCACTTATCGAAGTCATCTACAGTGCCGATGGCTTTAATTTGACCTGACTCGGCTTCTTCTTTTCCAGTTAATGCTTCAGGCGTGTCTAAAAAGTTAACTAGCTTAACTTGATTATTGGCAGCCTTGATAAGGGCAAGTCGTAAATATTCTGAAATGGTTAGCCCTTGTTTAGCAAGGTTTTGTTTGGCACGGTTGCTTATTTCAAAAGTGGTACGAGTTGAAACAGTTTTATTCTTAATTGCAGCAGAAGAACTCATTGTTGTCACCTCAAGCATAATGTTTACTATCGTATTACATAAATATTATATATTGAAATAACAAAGATATCAAATACTTGAAAGGTTATTTAATCGTAATTAATTTAAGAAGAGAAGAGATCCTCATAAACAATTTGCGCTTTTAATTCTGCTTGATATTTAACCACCTGAAAATACTTCATAATTGTTAAAAAACTTTGTTCAACAATTATGAGGCATTTCAGTAAAACATAGCGTCATTTTGTTTTCTTGAATAGTATGTGTTTACTAGTTAATTTGATTTTGGATAATAATTTGTTAAAATCTGTTGAGCCTGATCAAGGAACTTTTTAGCTGGTAAAACTGCTACTCCTTCTTCATTTCCTAATAAAACAACTTCAGTACCAGCAGAAAAGTGATAAATTCGTTGAACTTTTTGGGGAATTGTTAATTGATTATCAGCCGTAATCTTGGTAGTACCGAAGAAGTATTTTCCTTTAGGTGAAATTCCGAGCTTCTTACCATCAAAATAAATTAAATCATCAACTGAAACATGATAAAGCTTGGCTAGTGCCGCACAGTTAATAATATCTGGCATAGAGTTGCCATTTTCCCACTTTGAGATAGCTTGCCGCGAAACGTTAATCTTATCCGCCACATCCTCAATGGTTAATTTATTAGCTTTCCGCAAATAGATCAAATTATTAGCAATGTTCATCATTACTATCATCTCCTTTACTACCTATTTTGACAGCTTACAAGGGTTTAACAACCAAGTAAGATAGGCAGCAATAGTAAACTTAAGTTGACAGTTATCAGCTAACTTGACTTAAACCATGGTTTAGGGACTACGCTCTAACTGTACTTAAACGAAGTACAGGAAAGGGAGTTACCTTATGAAAGATGCAATTTTAGTTAAAAAGGGTCAAATGGCAATTAAGGATGTTGCTAAGCCAACAATTCAAAAGCCGGATGATGTAATTATTAAGGTTGTTCGCGCTTGTGTCTGTGGGTCAGATCTTTGGGCTTATCGAGGAATCGACCAAGTTCAACCTAACTCACAAAACTCTGGGCATGAATCAATTGGAATTGTTGAAGAGGTTGGCAGTGCCATTACAACTGTTAAGCCCGGTGACTTTGTAATTGCACCATTTACTCATGGTTGTGGACATTGTGCAGCTTGCATTGCTGGGTATGATGGAGCTTGCCTAGGCCATGATAACAACTTCAGTTCTGGCAACCAAGCAGAATATATCCGTTTCGAACATGGTCAATGGGCATTGATTAAGATCCCTGGTCAGCCTAGTGATTATAGTGAAGGAATGTTAAAGTCTTTGTTAACCTTGGCTGATGTCATGGCAACTGGTTACCATGCTGCCCGAACTGCTCGAGTTTCTAAAGGTGATACGGTAGTTGTCTTCGGTGACGGTGCCGTGGGTCTTTGTGGTATTATTGCTGCTAAGTTGCGTGGTGCTAAGCGGATTATTTCCACGAGTCGACACGCAGATCGAGAAGCCTTAGCTAAAGAATTCGGCGCTACTGATAATGTTCCTGAACGAGGGGACGAAGGAGTTAAGAAGATTTTAGCGCTAACAAATGGTGCTGGTGCTGATGCCGTTCTTGAATGTGTTGGTACTGAAGAATCTACGGCTGAAGCACTTCAGATCGGCCGTCCTGGAGCTACGATTGGTCGGGTTGGTTTGCCTCATACACCAAAGATGGATATTGCAACCCCATTCTACAAAGGTGTTGCTATCGCTGGAGGTGCTGCTTCAGTTACCACCTATGACAAGAAGTTCCTTCTGAAGGCTGTTTTGGATGGCAAAATTAATCCTGGAAAGGTCTTTACCAAGAGCTTTAAGCTTGATGATATTAATGCTGCTTACAAGGCAATGGCTGAACGGAAGGTAATCAAGTCCTTGTTAGTCGTTAGCAACGGTTAATTAATAGTTTAGCTTTTCATCAATATAATTTTAAAAGGGAAATCATATACTTAAATGTGATTTTCCTTTTTTGATTAAGTACTTACTTCAAATAGCTATTACACTAGTATTTTTGCATTAGTTAGATTAAAATTTAGTTAAAGGCGATTCAGAACTTTTACAAGGGTAGGCGAGTGTAGTGATCCATAGTATTCAAAATGTTTCTAACTATATTGAAGAAATCGAGAAATTAATTAGTGACAAGCGGCATAATTACTACTTCCGTGGGCAGGATGATGCCTTTTCCAACACCTTACCACCAATTTTTCGTAGTCGAAAACTACTAGATAACGAAGATAACTTATTCAATGACTTCCTGATGGCAGACCCGCAGCTTTTTGAAAAGTGTCGTACGAACTTTGAACGAATGGCCCTGATGGAACACTACCACCGCCACTCGGTTACTAGACGTTAGTACTAACCCCCTTATTGCGCTTTTTTTTGCGGTGAAAGGTGGTAGTGGCGTCGGTGAGGTATATGTTTACAAAGATCAACCCAACCCAGATAAACTAACGGAAATGCTGGATCAGCGTGGTTGGCATAACCTGTACGCTGAATATCAATGTAAGATTGGCTTAACCCACCACAATTATTTTAAAAAGAATGCCTTCAGTAATGAAATGCAATTGGAAACGTCACTGGCGCGTCAATCAATGGCCGATAAAAGTTCCTTCTTTCAAACCCTGAAGAATTTTTACAAACTCGACAATGATTATATTGCTCAAGAACATAAGTTGTGGAGTCATCGTTATTTTAATTACTTCGAAGGGCATGAAGACAATTACTTTGCTGATTTCAGACATGACTTACAGACATTGCCGTTTCTTCGCTTATTTGAGGAAGCAAAACGCGACATCCCGAGCTTTGTAAATAAATTAAATCCACTGGAATTAATTGTCCCCAAGATTGTTGCTACTAAGCGGATGAATCGTCGAATGGAAAACCAACAGGGCCTGTTCCTATTTGTTCCCTTCATTGGCGACGAGTATGATCAATCAGTAGAAATTGACTATTCTGAAGTAGAACGACGAGCTCAATTAGCAATCGACATTCTCAGTCTATATAATCCCCAAAAGCCTAACGAGAAGGAGAAATACATCATCCCTGCCAAATATAAGCGACCGATCTTAGATGAACTAGCAAAACTAGGGATTGACTACAGTTTCATCTATCCTGAAGACCATGCTAAAAAGGCCGAGATGATTAAGAATAAGTACCTGGGATTGTAGACATTTTTGAAAGTGGGCAAGGAAACACGTTCTTTTAAGGACGTGATGAATTGCCCTTTTTGTGTTCAACATACGCATGGATAGTATATTATATGATATAATTATTAGTATGAAAGACACAAATAGACTTACATATGGTAGAACATCAGTTTATAATCTTAATTACCATCTCATTTGGGGGACTAAGTATC
>NZ_JBFLGB010000060.1:0-9791 GCF_041859915.1 Limosilactobacillus sp. | reverse complement strand
TGCACTCACTAGCAAGTGAATGTAGTCATCCTTACCAATCTCCATGTGAGCAATCGTAAAGCCATATTTTGAAGCAATTTCATATAATATTCGCTTCAAGACTGTTTCACCGTGTCCTTTCAGCACTTTGTTGCGATACTTAGTCCCCCAAATGAGATGGTAATTAAGATTGTAAACTGATGTTCTACCATATGTAAGTCTATTTATGTCTTTCATACTAATAATTATATCATATAATATACTATCCATGCGTATGTTGAACACAAAAAGGGCAATTCATCACGTCCTTAAAAGAACGTGTTTCCTTGCCCACTTTCAAAAAATCCCCCTTGTATTAACAAGAAGGAATAATTAGAAATGCACTATTAATTACTTTCTGAATAGTTTTTGATGAAGTAAATCAAGGTTTGCAGTTCGTTTGTCAGGTCAATATTTTGCACCTGAACATCCTTAGGTACAGATAGGCGTACTGGTGTAAAATTCAAAATACCCTTAACACCTGCTTCAACCAATTGGTCGGTTACCTTTTGTGCCTTAGAACCCGGAACCGTCAAAATCACGACATCAATTTGTTGCTCTTTTAACTGGTCTACCATGTCTTCGGCCGGATAAATGGGAATTCCACTTTTAATGGTATTAGCAAATTCCGGTTTCGTATCAAAGGCAGCGCTGATCCGCAAGTTAGTGTCTTGATGAAAATTATAATTCAAAAGGGCACTTCCCAAGCTTCCTACACCGACTAAGGCAACACTAACCAATGAGTCCTGGTGCAAGATTCCTTTGAAGAACTTTAACAGACTATCTACATCGTAGCCATAACCCCGCTTACCTAATTCACCAAAGTAAGAAAAGTCCCGCCGGATCGTGGCCGAGTCAACTTGAACCGCTTCAGATAGTTCAGTTGAAGAAACTCGCTGCTTTTTTGCACCCTTCAAGACGGTTAAATAACGATAGTATATTGGTAATCGACGGGCAGTCGCTCGTGGAATTTTTTTAGCTGGCATATTAATCCTCCTATCATGGTCATTGATCGCTTACTCTTGACTCTTGTGCTGATTATTGAGCAAACAGCCAACCTAATTTAAAACCTTTGTGAAATTGGCACCTTACATCACACTACATTCTAGCAATTTTCACAAGCTTTGTGAACCGGTCCACAATAAAATTTACCTTTTTTATTAATTTCTTGAAATCTGCTAGAATAAAGGGTGATTTACTACATTTACTAATGAGGTTTCTCTAATGATATTATTACAAGTTAATGACGTCATGCGCCGTTTTGGAGCCGACGTTTTATTTCACAATATTAATTTACAAATCCATGATCATGGTCGTACCGCCTTGGTCGGTCGAAACGGAGCCGGTAAGACTACCTTACTAAAAATGATTGCCGGTATCACCACCCCAGACGAGGGAACTATCAGCAAGACCCGCGATTTAACAATTGGTTACTTGGCCCAGGATCAAGGCCTTGACAGTAAGAATAATATTTGGGCTGAGCTCGACCTAGTTTTCGCTCCCCTTCACGAAATGGAAAAAGAAATCCACCGGCTAGAGGAACAACTGGCCAACCTCGATCCCCAAGATGCAAATTATCAACAAGTAATGAATAAGTATGACCGTCTGCAAAGCGACTATAAGAAACAGGGCGGTTTCGAATACGAATCCCGGATGCGCGGTATTTTAAAGGGATTTGGCTTCGGTGAAGAATACTATGATACCCCTGTTGATGCCCTTTCCGGTGGTCAAAAAACCAAGCTGGCTCTGGCTAAGATTCTCCTTCAAGCACCTCAGCTACTAATTCTGGATGAACCAACGAACCACCTCGACATGAACGTGCTGGCTTGGCTGGAAGATTACCTGAAGAGCTACCAGGGCGCCCTCCTGGTGGTATCCCATGACCGTTACTTCCTCGACCACGTTGTGCATGACGTCTACGACCTTGACAACCGCACCTTAATTCACTACACGGGTAATTACACCCAATTTGTTGCCCACAAACGGGAACGGCTCAAGGCTGAATGGAAGCATTATAACCAGCAACAAAAGAAGATCGCTAAATTGGAAGATTTCGTCAATCGCAACATTGTCCGTGCCTCCACAACTAAACGTGCCCAGGCTCGCCGAAAACAACTAGCCAAAATGGATAAGTTAGAGCGGCCTGAAACTGATGACCAATCAATTCATTTTCATTTCCATAGTGATAAGGCTAGTGGTACCGAGGTTCTAGACGTTAAGGATGCCAAAGTTGGCTACGATGAACAGGTTCTTGCTGGTCCCCTCTCCTTCTCCGTCCGAAAGCCCCAGCGAATCGGCATTATCGGTCCAAACGGGATTGGTAAGTCGACTCTTTTAAAGTCGATTCTCCACCAGATTCCGTTGATCAGTGGCACGGTTAAGTTTGGCGCTAATCTCGAAATTGGTTACTACGATCAGGAACAACAACAGCTTCACCCTAATAAAACGGTCCTCGATGAAGTTTGGGATGAGCATCCTGAAGTTTCGGAACAGGATATTCGTTCTCTCTTGGGTAGTTTTCTCTTCGTCGGTGATGACGTTTACAAAGTTGTTCATGAGCTTTCCGGAGGCGAAAAGGCCCGCTTGGAATTAACCAAGCTTTCCTTCAAGCCAATTAACTTTCTGATTCTTGATGAACCAACGAACCACTTAGACATCGACAGTCGGGAGGTTCTCGAAAATGCTATCAATGAGTTTACCGGGACGGTGCTTTTTGTCTCCCATGACCGATACTTTATTAACCAGGTTGCCACCGATGTACTTGATATGCACCAGGATGGCATTACCCACTACGACGGTGACTATGACGACTACCTCGCTGAGAAGGCTAAACAAGAGAAAGCCACAACCACTACAACTATTCCTAGCCACCAGCCATCTAAGGGCAAGCAATCCTACCAGCAAAGCAAAGAGGTTCAAAAAGCCCGGCGAAAGTTACAACGCCAGGTTGACAAATTAGAGCAAGAAATGACCGATCTGGAAACACAACAGGAAGGCCTTCAAGAGAAGATGAGTCAACCGGAGATTGCTACTAACATCGGTAAACTGACTGACTTACAAAAGAAACTAGATGCTACTAAGAAACAAGCTGATGAGGTCGAATTAAATTGGACCACGGCTGCCAAAAAGCTAGAAGATTTCGATAATCAACATTCATAGACAATAAAAAGAAGCAATACTTTTCAAAAGTACTGCTCCTTTTTTGATATAATTATTAATCTTTGTTCTGACGGAATTTCCGCGTATTTTCGGCCAGGTGAACCAAGTTACGCAGGAACTCATGGGTACTGGCCTCATAATTATATTTCTTACCCAAGTCATAAATATAACCATTAATATAGTCTACCTCAGTTGGCCGTCCCTTAGACATATCCTGGTACATCGACGGATAGTGCAGAGGGTTAGTGACAGAGCTGACGTACTTGATCGTCTGCCATTCTTCCTCTCGGGTACTCAACAGCTGGATACCGGCTCGTTCAACCACATCAAAAGCTTCGTTAATTAACTGCTTACCGAGTTTTTCGGCACCAGGATAGTCAATGAATTGGCCCATTTGAATTTCAAAAAGTGTACAAATCGTGTTGATCACGGAATTAAAGACGACCTTTGTTAGGAGGGTTCCATAGAAGTTATCATTTAAATGGGGATTGATATTAGCCTTGGTGAAATCGGCCACGATTTCCTTAACCCGGTCATCTGGTTTCCCAACCTGGGGAGCCAAGTTGATTGAACCCGCGCCGGATTTACCGATAAAGTCGACGTCACCTGCTTTATTCAAGACGGTTCCAATTAGGCAAGTCCCTGCAACCACATGCTCCTTGGGGAAGTATTGGTTAATCTTTTCAATGTGACCCATCCCGTTCATTCCGGAAAAGACGTATTGATGGTCCGGATGGAAGAAGTGGGCACTACGCTTCAAGAGGTCATCTAAGGTCATCTGCTTGGCAAAGACAATGAAAACATCAGGGTCTCCTGCGTATTCTTCCGGTGAATAAATCTTAATTGGGACCAGGTGACGGTTTTGGTGATCACGGGAAACGTATACCCCGCCTTGCTTCTTGATCGTCTCAACCTCTGGTGCCCAGTTATCAACAAAATCAACTTTGGCGTTGGCCAATTCTTGAAGCAAAACTCCAAAACGTAAACCCATTCCGCCAGCGCCCAACACTGTATACTTTAAAGCCATAATTGAATTCCTCCTTAAGTCTTTGCTACTAATCAAATAGGTGCAACTTGGCAACTCGGTTTACGGCTTCTTTCAACCGTTGTGGTGCGATCAATAAGCCAATCCGGACATAACCTTCACCGTGCTTACCAAAACCATTACCAGGGGCAACAGCTACCCCGACCTTATCAAGCAAGAGATCGGCAAAGCTTTCACTGGTATAGCCTTTCGGCACTGGCATCCAGGCATAAAAGGTCCCCTTTGGTACGAAGGCATGCCAACCGATCTTCTCGGCTGCTCCGACAAAGGCATCCCGCCGCTTTTCATACCGGTCAACGATCTCCTTAATTGCCCCATCACGTTCTGGCTTAGTCAAAGCATCAATGGCCGCTCGCTGTAACGCTGGAAAGATGCTGACGAAGAGGTGATCTTGAATTAAGTTCAAGGCTCCAATAATGTCAGAATTACCAACCGCGAAGGCAATCCGCCAACCGGCCATGTTGAAGGTCTTAGAGAAAGTATAGAATTCGATGCCGACGTCCTTAGCCCCTGGTGTTTGCATGAAGCTCAACGGCTGCTGACCGTCAAAACCAATCGCACCGTAAGCAAAGTCCGAGATAATTCCAACATGGTACTTCTTTGCCCAGGCTACTAGCTTGGTATAAAACTCCTTAGTAGCAACGGCACCGGTCGGGTTATTCGGATAATTTAGGTAGAAGAACTTGGCCTTCTTAGCGGTTTCTTCCGGAATAGCATCTAGATCCGGTAAAAAGTTATTTTTAGCCAGCAACGGGACAGTCTCAAAATTAACCTCACCCAGCGCGGCGCCGGAGAAATAATCTGGATAACCAGGGTCTGGTAAGAGGTAAGTATCACCAGGGTTCATTAATGCCCATGGCAGTTCAACCAGGCCAATTTTGGAACCACCAAGGATGACAACTTCCGTGTTAGGGTCGATGTCGGCACCATACTTTTCCTTATAAAAGTTGGCCGCGGCTTTCTTAAATGCTGGTAGGCCCTGAAATGGCGAGTACTTATGATTAGCAGGATCAGCCACCCACTTTTGAGTACTTCGAACAATGTAATCTGGGGTCGGCTTGTCAGGGTTCCCCTGCCCAAGGTTAATTACGTCGACCCCGGCGTTAATCTTGGCATTGACCTTCGCTACCAGATTGGCAAAAAATTGTTTTGGCAAATGATCCAATAGGTTTGATTGTTCAAATTTCATAATTCAATTCCTCCTTAACGATACAAAGCTGGCCGCCGATCCTTGAAAACGGGAATCGGTCCCCGTACAGTTTTCAAATCAGCAAGATTCAAATCAGCATAGTAGAGCTGTTCCTTTTCACCATCACCTGCCAGGATTTTTCCTAACGGGTCAATTACTAAGGAATGGCCATTAAAGTGGTTATCGGGATCATCACCGACTCGGTTGACCGCTACTACAAAAGCTTGATTTTCAATGGCCCGGGATTGAAGCATGATTTTCCACTGTGGAATTCGGACTGCTGGCCATTCCGCAGGTAGGTAAAGAATATCTGCTCCGTGTCGAGCCACCGTTCGGAGCCATTCGGGGAAGCGCAAGTCATAACAGATAAAACTAGCACTGGGGACATTAGCCAAGTGAAAGAAGTTCTCCTGATTACCAGCAGCTAAGTACTGGTCTTCTTTCATTAACCCAAAGAGGTGAACCTTGCGATAGGAAGATACCTCCTGGCCAGTCGCGTCATAAATATAAGTTGTGTTATAAAACTTACCATTTTGCTTAGTAGCCACTGAACCACCAACGATATTGATTTGGTATTGCTTAGCAAGCCGACTCAATAGGGCTTTCGTCTGTTGGCCAGCCGGATCGGCCAGCTTAGCCAGCTGGTCCAAGGCGTAACCGGTATTCCACATTTCCGGAAAAACGACCACATCTGCGCCATGCGTTGCCGCCTGTCGGGTAAAAGTAGCAACTCGGTCGGCGTTAGTCTGGGGATCAGCAAACTTAACATCAATTTGTGCTAATGCTACACGCAAATTCAAGCTATTCACCTCAAATACAAAAAGAGCACTCGTCCTTAAATTTAAGGACGAGTGCTCTTTTCCCGTGGTGCCACCTTAGTTCATTGACTGCTCACACAGCCAACCTCATGGAGTCAATCAACTCCGGGTAATGATAACGGCTACCACTCCGCCACTAGCTTGAAATTTCTCACCAGTGCATCATACTTCTCAGACCATCTTCATAATAAGCAACCATCCCTTCACACCGACCAGGAACTCTCTGTTGATTAACTTATCACTACTCATCTGAATGACGTTTTCTTAACTTGTTGTGGCTAATTCTAATTAATTATTAATAAAATGTCAATACTTTTCTAATATATTTTTAATTTTATCCTGAACTTGACAAATAAAACTAAAGGAAGGTACACTAAGTTTGTAGCCATAGTAGGTCTGACCAGAGAGTGAGGTCACCGGCTGAAAGCCTCACCATTAGTACCGAATCCTAACTACTTCACCAAACAAGTTAATAAATTATTAAAAAAAGGGTAAAGCACGTCTTTAAACGAGAATGGTAACGCCGTCACTGGTGTCTCGATTAAAGACGTGCTTTTGTTTTGAAGGAGGTTTGCCTCATGGCAGAAAAGAAAAAACGAATTGTTGTTAAGGTAGGAACTAGCAGCTTGATTCTTCCCAATGGTCAAACCAACCTGCAAACGATCGACGGGCTGGCCTTTACCCTGGCAACCCTCAACCACCAAGGCTACGAAATGGTATTGGTTTCGTCCGGGGCAATGGGGGTTGGCTTAGCCGCACAAGGACTTAAAAAGCGCCCCAAGCCGATTGCCCAGCAACAAGCCCTGGCCGCTATCGGGCAAACCGAACTGATGCGGATCTATTCACAACGTTTTCTTGATTATCAAACAAGGGTCGGCCAGCTCCTTTTAACCCGTGACGTCTTGCACTTTCCCGTTAGTCGTCAGCACGTGTTAAATACAATCTCGACCCTTTTAGCTGATGGAGTAGTACCAATCATTAACGAAAACGATCCGGTTTCGGTTGATGAACTGGACCACCACACCACCTTCAGTGATAACGATGAACTTTCCGCATTGGTGGCAACGCACATCGATGCTAACCTGCTAATTGTTCTGTCCGATATTGATGCTTTCTATAATAAAGATCCTCACAAATACGCGGACGCACAGCCGATTCACCACGTTAAGAAGATGACGCCGGAACTCAAAGCCGCTGCTAGTGGTTCTAGCACCCGCTTTGGAACCGGTGGAATGGTTACTAAACTACACGCGGCCGCCACCGTCATGGACAACCACCAGCAAATGGTTCTTTGCTCCGGTGCTGATCCGCGAATCATCTTCAAGGTTGTCCGTGGTGATGAAATTGGTACTAAATTTGGCAAATAAATTTAAGGAGGAAATGATACTATGAACCAAGAATTAATTAAGATCGGCCAACGAGCCCAGGCAGCGGCTGACCAATTGGCATTACTTGATACGGCTACCAAGAATCAGGCTTTGAATGATCTTGCCAATGCTCTTGAAGCCCATCAGGATGACATCCTTCAAGCCAACCAAGCTGACCTCGCCAACGCCACAACAATGCCCAAGAAATTTACCGACCGCTTAATGGTTAACCACCAGCGAATCACTGATATGGCAAACGGGTTGCGTTCCATTGCCCGCCTCGCCGATCCGACTGCTAAAATCGACCGGGGCTGGATCAACGCCGATGGCCTTCAAATTCTCCAACGACGGGTCCCACTGGGCGTGATCGGAATCATCTTTGAGGCCCGGCCGAACGTCACTGTCGATGCCACCGGTCTCACCTTTAAGAGTGGCAACGCCGTTATCCTACGTGGAGGCAAGGAAGCCATTCGCACCAACACCGCTTTGGCAACCATCCTTCGCAACGCTTTGAAAGCGGATCAGCTTCCAATTGATGCCGTTCAATTGGTTACGGATACCAGCCACGAATCAGCCCAAGAGATGATGAACCTGACCGATTACATTGACGTTCTAATTCCACGTGGCGGTCAGGGGCTGATTCAACGGGTCGTGAAAACCGCAACTGTCCCAGTGATCGAAACGGGGGCTGGTAACTGCCATGTCTACATTGATCGGAACGCTGACCTTAAGATGGCTACTGCCATTACCGTCAATGCTAAAGTTCAACGGCCATCCGTCTGCAACGCTGCCGAAAAATTATTAATCCACCAGGACGTCGCTGCCAAATTCTTACCACAAATTGCGCATGCATTAATGGATCACGGTGTCCAACTTCGGGGTGACGAACGTGCTCGGCAATTGGTTCCCCAAATGCGGCCGGCGACAACTAAAGATTGGGATACCGAATATAATGACTTCATCATGGCAGTCAAAGTGGTTGATTCCCTGGATGAAGCTATTCAACATATTAATCGTCACAGTACCCACCATTCCGAGACAATCGTCACCAACAATCTCGCCCGAGGACAAGAATTTCAAAAGCGAATCAATTCTGCCTGTGTTTATGTCAATGCCTCAACCCGATTTACGGACGGCGGGGTCTTCGGATTTGGCGCTGAAATTGGAATTAGTACCCAGAAGCTTCACGCACGGGGGCCCATGGGTCTCAATCAATTAACAACTATTAAATACGAAATTACCGGTAACGGTCAGGTCCGTCAATAGTAAAGAAAGGAAAGTTGAAATAATGAAAATAACAGTTGTCGGCGTCGGTAACATGGGCGGCGCCATTATCAAAGGATTAACTAACAGTGGAATTGACGATCTCCGGGGAATGAATCCCACTAATTCTCGTGTCAGCAAGCTTGCAGAACAATTGAACTTTACTCTTTTCCATACAGCGGCAGAGGTCATCAATGATCAACCGGACGTAGTCATCCTTACCACTCCGGCTAACGTTACGGTTGCGGTAGCTAAGCAATTAAATGGCCTTGCTCCACAGACAGTTATTATCTCAGCCGCCGCGGGGATTACCCAACGACAACTCAAGGCTGTCCTACCTAACAATCAAATAGCCACCATCATTCCTAATACACCGGTAGCCGTTAATGCCGGGACAATCGGGTTAGCCTTGCCCCACGATGGTGCTGAAAGTGCTCAACCAGTTATCAACCATGTTCTCAACCAACTTGGTGACATCATCACCGTTGCTGAGGACAAGCTAGATATTGTTGGCGTGATCGGCGGCTGTGGCCCAGCTTTCGTCGATGTCTTCATGGATGCCCTAAGCGATGCCGCGGTTAAATATGGGCTTGACCGCCAAACTGCCTACGAACTAATTGCCAGCATGGTTAAGGGTAGTGGCACCTTAGCTCATGATACTGGCAAGGCTCCGGCTGAATTGCGCGACCAAGTCACCTCACCGGCTGGCACCACCATCAAAGGGGTCGAAGCCCTGGAAAAACACGGTTTTCGTTACGCTATCATCGATGCGGTTAACCGGGCTAATGGGGGTGAACTACTCGGTCATAAATGACCGAGCTTCTGGGAACACGAAGTAGTATTTAGGATCTTGCACGTGTATTCACGCTACCTAACTTACAGAACTCCGTTCTTTTACCAAGGCTAGTTCCTAGCCAACGGCTTTTAATCCT
>NZ_JBFLGB010000059.1:0-9825 GCF_041859915.1 Limosilactobacillus sp. | reverse complement strand
AGATGAATTACCATTGAAACTGCCGAATACCGATGATATTCAACCATCCGGAACCGGTGAGAGTCCATTGGCAAACGTTAAGGACTGGGTTAACGTCTATGATAAGAATGGTCGTCATGGCCTCCGTGAAACCAACACAATGCCTCAATGGGCAGGCTCTTCCTGGTACTGGTTGCGTTACACTGATCCACACAATGACAAGGAATTTGCTTCTAAGAAGGCGCTGGATTACTGGTCACCGGTTGATCTCTATGTTGGTGGATCTGAACACGCCGTCTTACATCTGCTGTATGCTCGGTTCTGGCACAAGGTTCTCTATGACCTCGGCTTGGTTCCAACTAAAGAACCGTTCATGAAGCTGGTTAACCAGGGAATGATCCTAGGTAAGAACCACGAAAAGATGTCTAAGTCAAAGGGCAACGTGGTTAATCCGGATGATATCGTGACCAAATATGGTGCCGATACCTTGCGACTCTATGAAATGTTTATGGGTCCGTTGACTGAATCTGTACCATGGGATGAAAAGGGCTTGCACGGATCTTACAAGTGGATTCAACGAGTATGGCGATTGTTAATGGATGATAACAACCACCTGCGTGATCGGGTTTCTAACTTTAATGATGGTAAGTTGAACAAGATTTACAATCAGACCGTTAAGAAGGTAACGGAGGATTATGAGCGAATGCACTTTAATACCGCTATCTCCCAGTTGATGGTCTTCGTTAACGCGGCTTATAAGGTTGATGACCTGCCTGTTGAATACATGGAAGGCTTTGTTAAGATGATTTCCCCAATTATTCCACACGTAGCCGAAGAATTGTGGAGTCATTTTGGTATCAGTGATACGATTGCTTACCAACCATGGCCCAAATATGATCCTAAAGCCTTAGTTGAAAACGAGATCGAAATGATTGTCCAAGTAAACGGCAAGGTTCGGGCCAAGATTAAAATGGCCAAGAACACCGACCGTGAAGAAGTTCAAAAGCAAGCTTTGGCAAATGAGCACGTTCAAAAATTCACTAAGGGCAAAAATATTAAAAAGATCATTGTGGTACCAAACAAGATTATTAATATTGTTGCTAAGTAATTGTTAATTAATAAATAAAATGGGTGGTGGCGGAAACGTCACTACCCATTTTATGATCTTAAAGGAGTGAGTGATGATAATGGAAATAGTAAGCTATCCAGCTTTCTTTACTCCGAAGAACGGGGAAATAAAGGTGGACTTTCCAGACTTACCCGAGGCCTTTACTCAGGGAAAAACAATGACGGAGGCACAAGAATACGCTAAGCTTGGATTGGCAATCACAATTAATGATAAGTTGGGCCATTTTGAACCAGCTCCTACCCCTAGTGACTTGAAAAAGCTTCAAAAAGAAAATCCTGGAAAAAATATTCAGTTGGTAGTGGTGGATTTAGATAAATATTAAAAATGACAAAAAAGATGAGAACAAATTGCACAATTGTTAGCTTCACGCTAGAATAGTTAGGATTGTATTTTTAAAAATAGATTGAGAAACGTTTCTCATGAAGAAACGAGCAAGGAAATTAATAAAGGTAGGATATTGCAAATCATGGATAATGAAAATACTAATGATTCGCGTAGTACCGCACCGCAAAATGATGCTCAGTCTAAGATGCTGAGTGGTTCGGCTTGGATGACAGTGGGAAGTATCACCTCACGAATCCTGGGTGCACTCTATGTAATTCCGTGGGTAACTTGGTTTGGTGCCTACAGTAACGAAGCAAATGCCCTCTTTGCGCAAGGGTATAACATCTATAACCTCTTTCTAGTGGTAGCAACAGCGGGGATTCCATCTGCCATTTCTAAACTAGTGGCGCACTATAATGGAATTAACCAGTATGGAGTTAGTCGCCGACTTTACCATTCGGGAATGTATGTAGCTATGGCGATGGGGATTATTTGTGCGACAATCATGATGTTTGGGGCCGCATTAATGGATAACGGTGATCCCAACGTAATTCCCGTCATTCGCTCTCTAGCTTGGGCGGTTTTAATTATCCCAGGCATGGCAATTACCCGGGGCTTTTTACAAGGCTACAATTGGATGGCGCCATCGGCAATGTCACAGTTTGTCGAACAACTTTTCCGGATTATTTATATGTTGGCGGCAACTTACTTCATTATGAAGATTCAACATGGTAGTTGGGTGAATGCCGTTACCCAATCTACCTTTGCTGCTTTTATCGGAGCAATTGGGGCAATCTTGGTGCTTGGAACTGCCTGGGTTCATCATCTGGGCGAGATGAATGGCTTGGTTCAACGCAGTGCTAGCGATGATGATGTTTCGACTGGTCGCCTGGTCTTCAAGATTGCGTACCAGGCGATCCCCTTTATCGTGATCGAATCGGGGATCACCCTCTACCAACTAATCGATCAGTTTACTTTCCCCCGGATGATGGGAATGGTGGGCCATTTTACTCATTATCAAGTGACCGTCCTTTATGCGCTGTTTTCTTTTAATGCTAATAAGCTTTACATGATCGTAATTTCCTTAGCCTCGGCCATGGCTGCAACGGTGATCCCATTGTTGGCAACGGCCCGGGCTCAACGTGACCAGGAGGGAATGCGCAAGCAGATTGAGAATGTTTTGATGCTGTTCTACTTTGTGATGATTCCTGCTTCCTTAGGGATGGCGGCTGTTGCTCAACAAGTTTACACGGTCTTTTACCGTTACGACCCGGCTGGGGTGACCGTTTTGGAATTTGCTTCTTTTGTAGCAATTCCAATGGGGCTTTATACCGTTGCTGCGGCGATGATGCAGGGAATTTCCGAGAACAAACGGATGATGAAATTTCTGGCAATTGGTTTGGTGATCAAGTTAGTTATTCAATTGCCATGTATTTGGGCTCTTCAAGGCTTAGGACCGTTATTAGCTACTTGCATTTCAATGTTCGTGATTAACTACTTAATCCTGCATTCCTTTAATATGGAATTTAATATACGGTTTGCTCAAATGGCGCGACCGACAAACCAAATTCTCTGCTTCTCGTTGATAATGTTTTTCTTTACCAAATTAGTGATGGTTTTGATCAGTCACTTCGTCAGTCCGTATGGTCGTTTCACCGCTTTCTTCTCGTTGATTCCCGGAGTTGTGGTTGGAGTTGGGGTTTATTTCTACCTAGCTCTTAAATACCGTTTGGCTGATGACGTTATCGGGGCTCGTTCAGAAGCACTGCGGCGAAAGCTACATATTCATTAAAAAATTAAGCCACCTTGACCATTTAATTATGATCAAGGTGGCTTGTTTTAATCTAGTTAAAATATTTAGTCGAGGAAACCAATATGGTGCTCGTCTTTAGCTTTTTCCATCTTCTTCATGAAGGTTGGCAGGGCCCGACTGATTTGATGCGGTAGGACGATGTATTGGTCTTCAGCAATTTTTTCGGCGATCGCACTGTGGGCGTACACGGCTGCTAGTACAGCTTTTAAAGAATGCTGGTGAAATTCGGCGGTGAAACCACCCACCATTCCTGCTAGGGTATCACCCATTCCACCAACCGCTTGGGCTGGCGTGCCAATCGTTAATTGGTAAACTTGCTTAGCAGTGTAAATTTCGGTGTGGTGCTTCTTGAGAACGACAATAGCGTTAAGCTTCTCGCGGGCGGCTCGGTTACGTTCTTCGGTTTGGTCGGCGATCTTGATACCGGATAGTCGTTGCCATTCCATTTCGTGCGGTGTATAGATAATATTACCAGCTGGAGCGGCCAATTTTTCCCGCGCCATCAGGGTAATAGCGGAACCATCGATAACGACATTTTGCTGGGCGTTAGTATGGGCAAAGACGTTCTTTAGAATATGTAAGCTTTGAGCATCGTCACCAAGACCAGGACCAACGACTACCGTGGTGGCACCGGCAACTAAACTAGCTACTTGGTTATCATTGGTAAAGTCGGCAAACATAGCTTCTGGTAATTGCGCGTGAAGAGCACCGGAATTACTTTGATCGGTACAGGTAGTGACTAGACCAGCTCCAGCACAAACCGCTGCCGTTGAAGCCATGATGATGGCACCACCAAAATTGCGGTTACCACCAACCAAGGTGACCTTACCAAAGGTACCTTTAAAGCTATGCTTCGGTCGTGGTGTGATGACCTCGTGTAAAATATGATCAGTTAATTTTTCCATATTGACACTTCCTAAATGATTTCAATGTTAAGTACTACACTTTAATGGTATCATTATTTTAGTCGAATTGAATGAAAATGAATTGGAGGAAATTGAAATGACAGATTGGTTAATGGCTGCTAAAAGCCAGAAAAAAGATTACCTGGAAGATTTAACAGCCTTGATGAAAATCAAGAGTGTCCGTGATGACAGTGCAGCCACTGACAAGTATCCGTTGGGCCCTGGCCCATCCCAGGCACTGGCTGCTTTCCTAGAGATGGCTGAACAAGATGGCTTCCGTACTAAAAATATTGATAATGTAGTTGGCTATGCCGAATGGGGTGAGGGCGATGAAACGCTGGCAATTTTGGCTCACCTTGACGTCATGCCAGCGGGCAAAGGTTGGAATACTGATCCTTTTGACCCGGTGATTAAGAATGGTAACTTATATGGTCGGGGAGCTTCTGATGATAAAGGACCGGGAATGGCCTGCTACTACGCCCTTAAGTATTTAAAAGATCAAGGAGTTGCTTTTAACAAGCGCGTCCGATTCATTGTTGGTACTGATGAAGAAAGTAATTGGACGGGAATGCACCGTTACTTTGAAGTTGAGCCGGCACCAACCCTGGGCTTCTCACCGGATGCTGAGTTTCCAGTTATTAACGGTGAAAAGGGCCAGGTATCGTTGAAATTGAGTGTGCCGGCAGGTAATGGTGACCAGTATGTGTTACAGAGTTTTCATTCTGGCCTTCGGTTTAACATGGTACCCCGGGAAGCGGTAGCAATCATTACGGTTCCTAATAAAGAGCAAGTTGAGACTGCCTTTACCCAATTTATTGATGATAATCCAATTAGTGGTCAAGTGACAGAAACTGCTGCAGGTCTTCAACTGAATGTGATCGGTAAGGCTGCCCATGGGATGGAACCAGAACAAGGAATCAATGCAGGAACCTACCTGGCAACCTTTTTGGACCAATATGACTTCGCAGCTGGTGCTAAAAGCTTTATTCATTTTTTGGCGAAGTATCTCCACCTGGATTCACGAATGAAGGGCTTCGATGGTGCCTACACCGATCCAGTGATGGGTGAGTTGACGATGAACTGTGGTATCCTAAATTTTGATCAGGAAAATGGTGGCAATATCGATATGAATTTCCGCTTTCCAAAGGGAATTACACCTGACGAATTGGAAACGATGGTCAAAAAAGTTACCGACCAATTGGGTATTAGTGTTAAACAAGGACCGGCCCAAGCACCACACTATGTTGACCCGACTGATCCAATCGTTAAAGTCCTAATGGATGCTTACATCCACCAAACTGGTGATCAAGATGCCCAGCCAGAGGTTGTTGGTGGTGGAACCTATGGTCGACTGATGAAGCGGGGAGTTGCCTTTGGCGCTTTGATGCCCCAGACCCCCAATACGATGCACCAGGCTAATGAATACCAGCCTGTTGATGATTTGATAAAGTCAATGGCTATCTATATGGAAGCTATTAACAATTTAGTAACTGATTAACGGTCGTCGCTTCCGGAAATAAGCTAACTTTGTGGTAAAATAAAATTGTCGAAAGTAAGTAGTTGTTGGAGGTGTTTTTCATGAGTTATCAAAAGATCCTAGTGGGAATTGACGGATCTAAACAATCAGATATGGCCTTTAATAAAGCTGTTGAAATTACGTTGCAAAACCATGCTCAGCTTTACTTGCTAAGTGTTATTAATGGTGAACGGTATCCAAGCACAGGTCCCAGTGGGTATGGCTTTGTTGATCACAGTATTTATGAATCGGCAGTTGAGGAAATGAAGAAGCGGCTCGGAACATACCGGACTAAGGCCGAAAAGGCAGGAGTAAAGGATGTTAATACCGATGTAGTGATCGGTAATGCCAAACTGGAACTGGCAGAGCACTACCCGAGTGAGAACGATATTGACTTGATCGTCATTGGGGCGACTGGTTTGAATGTCGTGGGCCGGCTGATTGTTGGTTCTACCGCGGCTTATACAATTCGTCAAGCACCTTGTGATGTTACAGTGGTTAAGACCGACATGAAAAATAAGAAATTAAAGATTAAGGAAAATAGTTATCCTGAAATTTAACCAAATATACAAGAAGGGATCCCAGAGTTGTTTATTCTGGGGTCCCTTTAATCGGTTAGGTTAATTACCTGGTAAATTAAACAAAAACTAGTATAATTGTGGTCGTTAAGTATTATTAATTTAAGTTAGTGGGGAGTAAATCAGCAGATGCAATTACGACTTAAGTATTTTATTGTGGGGATTATTGCTTTACTCGTGATCCTAATTGGGGGCATGACTTGGCACCAGCAAACCCATTTTAACCGTAATTCCACGATTAATGGAATTCAGGTTGGAGGACTAACGGCTCAGCAGGCTTACGATAAAGTCAAGAGCACTAAGCGCGCCAACCAAGTTTATCTGAATGGTTATTTGGTTTATAACGGTCCCGCAACTGCCTCAGGAATCACCAATAATGATCAAGAAAAATTTGAGCGAGCATTGAAGAAACAGGCGACCTTTTTCCCATCTGCTAAGCATCAAAACTTGTTGATTAAGGCGAGTCAAGCAACTGACCAACAACTTACTGCTAAGCGGCGAGCGGTTGCTAAACGGTTTGCGGTAATTAATCAAGGACGACGACCAGCTCAAGACGCCTATGCTGAACTGGTAAATGGCCAGGTTAAATTAGTTGCTGCCAAGGCTGGAACCCAATATGATTGGGTAGCATTACAACGTCAATTTGATCGGGAAGCGGCTAATGGTACGATGCGTTTGACTACTCAACGGCACCAACCACTTTCTACTACCAGTCAGCCAGTTCAAAACGAAAAGAAACAGTTACAAAAATTGCTTCATCGAACTGTTACCTATCAAGTTGAAAATAAGTCCTATCGGTTAGGAACCAACGAGGTCATTACTAAGGCAATTTACCGTGATGGTAAGTATCAATTTGATACCACGGCGGTTAATTCCCAAATCAAAAAGATTAATGCGCGTCAGGCTACTCTTGGACGTAACTTTAAATTTAAGACCCATGCTGGCAATATTGTTTCAACGGGAACTAAAGGTACTTATGGTTGGAAGATTAGTCCTCAAAAGGCTGGCCAAACCTTAGCTCGGGCTCTGGCAAATGATAAAAAGAAAGTCAGTGCTGCGCAAGACATTTATGGAATTGGTTATAACACCCGGGGAACGGGATATAATGTTACAGCTAATGATGGAATTGGTAATACTTACGCTGAGTTGTCGATTGCCGACCAGCATGCCTGGTTCTATCGTAACGGCAAGTGTGTCTTTGATGCCGATGTGGTTACTGGCTCTAATACGCCTGGCGATCGAACTCCAAAGGGTGTTTGGTATATCATGTATCAACAATCACCGTCTGTTTTGCGAGGTTCCAATGATGATGGCTCTAAGTATGCCAGCAAGGTGCAGTACTGGTCCCAGTTCACCAACACCGGTTGTGGTTTCCACGATGCTAGTTGGCGGACAGACTGGTCAAAGACTGCTTACTTAAGTAGTAATAATGTAGCTACTGGTGGTTCGCATGGTTGTGCCAATATGCATCCGAGTGATGCTGGTACCGCTTATCATGCAATGCAGGTAAATGAACCGGTGATTGTTTATTAATGTGAGATTCAAAAGATTGGGCTTTCCCAATCTTTTTTGTTTTTTAAAGAGGTGTGATTTTTATTTTTCTCCGTAATTAATAACTAAGGACTAAATGATTATGGAGGAAAATTATGAAGAAAGTTATTTTGTTTAGTGCTGCAGCACTTTTAACCATTAATGTAGCAGGAACTGCTTTGGCAAATGTTCAACCGGATCCAAATCAAGAGGCAATTCAAGACATAATTGATCAGCGCCCAGTTGACGAAGCGGCGGTGCAACAACGTGGGGATGATTATGCTCAAGCTTTTCTTCAGGCCTTTGCGCTCCAGAGTAAAGTTTATCAACAAGCATATGCTAATGGAATTGCTGATGGAAAGAATGGTCGAACTAATCAACCGAGTGGTCAAGTAGCAACAATGGCTTATCAACGGGGATGGCAACATGGCAAGCAGTTACATAAAGTGGGTACCGGTTCATACTCTCAGAAAGTGCCAAATAATGTTGGTGTCAATTCTGTTGATTCTAATGGTGATGATGCATTGGATAAATCTCAGTTAATGCCGGATAGACAGGAAACCGTTCCCCAGAAACTAACGCTTGATCAACGAGCTTTTATTAACCGTCTAGCTGGTCCTGCTCAACGGGTGGGCCGAGAATATGATCTTTATCCATCAGTAATCATTGCTCAGGCAGCTTTGGAAAGTAATTGGGGTAATAGTGGATTGGCTCGGGCGCCATTTCACAACATTTTTGGTATTAAGGGTTATTTTGCGGGTCAATCGACTAACCAACCAACGATTGAATATCAGGCTGGTCAACGTTTGCAATTAAATGATCATTTCCGCTGCTATGATAATGATATTCAATCCTTACGTGACTACGCTCAAACACTTGCAGATCCGCTATACCGAGGTGTTCACCGTCGATTTGCAGCAAATTACCGTCAAGCAACACATGCTTTACAAGGAAGGTACGCGACTGATCCTTTATATGAACAAAAATTAAATCAGCTTATCAAAAATTATCATCTAACTAAGTATGATCAGCTGGTATCTAAGCCTGCTATTGTCCATCACCCGGTCGCCCAATTCACAAATGTTAGGGAATCATCAGCACCAGATATCACCTCTCACCATCCAACCCACTATCATCATCGGCCAATTCACCACCATTCTTTTACCGCCATCGCTTCTATAATTGGGGGTGCTAGTTCAGCTGGCTTGGTTGAAGTGGTTCGTCGCCTTGTTTTGAGATAAAAAAGGCCCCGGCTTCATTTAGCCAGGGTTAACTATTATTGATCGTTAGTTGAGAAGAGCCATTAAAAGGTTCATCTCGTATAAATTTATTAACGGATCTTTGCTAACTTTTCATCAATCATCTGAAGAACAATTTGCACGTTATGTGGATCTTCCAAATCATAAGTTTCTAAATCAATTTTCATTTTGGGACTGGCGTCGTAATCTCGATACCACCGTTTGTAAGCACTCCACATTTTGTAGTAATAGTCTTTAAGCTCAGGATTATGGTCGATTTGTTCATAGTCGCGTCCCCGCTTTTTAATTCGGTAGAGAATGGTTTCAAAATCCGTTTCGGAGTATACCATTAGGTCTGGCGCTTTTTTGGGAAGTTGCTTGAGATCATTCATCATGTTGTCAAGCAATTTCAAATAGACCTCTAGCTCCGTATCCGAAATATTACCCTCAGCGTTGTTTTCGCGTGTGAAGAGAGCATCTTCATAAATCGAACGATCAAGGACATTATTATCATCGGCAAGTGCCTTTTTAATCATTGAAAAACGCTTGTTTAAAAAGTAAATTTGCAGTAAGAAACCGTATTGCTTAGGATTTTTGTAATACAGTGGTAAGACAGGATTATTACCGACTGGTTCAAAAAATGCTTTTGTATGGAGGTGTTCAGCAATTTTTCCCGTCAGTGTTGTTTTGCCGACACCAATCATTCCTGCTGTAATAATCACCATAATGGCCCCTCTTTATTTTAGAATTAACAGCAACCATCATACTACAAAATATTGTGGATTCCCAATATTTTCTTTGCTAGATTTAGTA
>NZ_JBFLGB010000003.1:0-73225 GCF_041859915.1 Limosilactobacillus sp. | reverse complement strand
ACCTAATTTGGATTATTCTGTTAGCGTTATGGACGGGTATTCTCTTGCACACAATTACCAGGGGACATGCACGAATTTGGCAAGATTTGGTTATGCGACTGAACTTCGGTGGTCATGACCAGATCCTAGATCTTTGTCGGGGCCGGTTAATCGACCTGTTAACACTGGCCAAGAGCTTACAATTACCCGCTAAAGTTTATGGAACCGGTCAATGGCACCAAGACTCTGAGACGGTTCAAAAAGAGGTCAATGCGGCCCAGGTAGCCGACCGGGTGAAGTTAGTTGATACCGATGTCTTTAATCTTTCCTTTGCCGACCGAACGTTTGACGCCGTTTTAGTTGACCTGGCATTTCATAATATTAGTCCGGCTCTCGAGCGGGGCCGTGCAATTCAGGAAGCCAGCCGGGTCTTAAAGGCTGATGGCACCTTGGCAATCGTTGACTTTGCTCATATTGGCGAATACCAGCAGATGTTGGCTAACCTCGGTTTTAAGAATATTCGGGTAGTCAATCCTGGCTTTAATGGTTGGTGGGGAAGCCCGTGGCCGACCACCAAGGTGTTGATTGCTAAGCGACTCTAAGAGGGAAAGCAAAGATGAAATATTTGACAATTAAAGGTGAAGGGTTAAGCCAAATTGGAATTGGTGGTGCCGATCTTGGTGCTAATCCCACAAATGAAATTGCGGCGATTCGCTACGGCCTAACTCACGGTATTAACGTGGTTGACACGGCGGAAAGTTATTATGGCAGTGAAAGAGTGATCGGGGCGGCGTTACGAGGAATTGATCGTCACCAGGTTTTTATAATTTCTAAGTTTTTGCCTAGACATGCTACTCCTGAACTGGAGGCGGCTAGTTTGAAGCCTAGCCTAGAAAAGTTAGGTACTGATTACCTGGACCTTTACCTCTTGCATTGGCGCGCAAATGCCAACTTAGCTGTTGCTGTGGCCGGTTTAGAACGGTTGAGGCAGGAAGGCTTGATCCGTCATTGGGGCGTTTCCAATTTCGATGTGATCGACATGAAGGAGCTTTTAAAAGTGCCAGCCGGAGAACACGTTTTTGCCAACGAAGACCTTTATAACCTAACCAGTCGGGGTGTTGAATACGACTTAATGCCTTGGCAGGAAAAACATCAGGTTGGTTTCTTAGGTTATTCGCCATTTCATGCAGTTGGCTGGCATTATTTACGCCCAACACCGGTTTTAAAGAGAATTGCTACCGCTCATCATGCTAGTCCTTACCAAGTGATGCTGGCCTGGATCACGCGGCATAATAATGTGGTTACTTTGCCCAAAGCCAGTTCGGTGACCCATGTCCAGGATAATATTACGGCCATGGATTTACAATTAACGCCTATAGAATTACAAAAGATTGACCAGGAATACCCAGCACCGACACGTAAAGTTCCGTTGGATAAAATTTGAGTATTATGGAAGTGAAAAATTGATATGCAGATTAGTAACGTTAAGTTAAGTCAGCCTTATTCGTCGCTTGATATTTATTACAGTGCTAGTGATGAAGCATTGCCAGCTGTCGTTATCATTCCTGGTGGCAGTTACAACCAGATCAAGGAACGTGATTCTGAACGAGTAGCGCTCACCTTTGCCACCCACGCTTTTCAGGCCTTTGTTGTTCGCTATCCAGTATTGGTACATAAAAGTTATCCGGCTGCCAAGGTGGCGATTAGTCAGGCCTTTGATTATATCGTTGCCCACACCACAGAACTGCAAGTTAACCCGTCACAACTAGGGGTCATTGGCTTTTCCGCCGGTGGCCAGTTGGCGGCAGCCTATGCAAACCAAGTGGGGACAAAGGCTAAATTTGTTGCCCTTGGCTATCCAGTGATCAAGCCAACGATTGACGATAAGATGGGCGTAACCACGGAGGACGTCAGCCGACTCGTGACGAGCCAAACACCAGCAACCTTTATCTGGGGTTCGATCAATGATGGGTTGACACCTTTCGTAGACCACATCAATGCTTACGCGGTTGCCTTAGCCAAGCATAAGGTACCGTTTGAACTACATGAGTTTGGTACCGGTAACCATGGCATTGCCTTAGCTAATAAGTATACCGGAATTGTTAACCGGGATCGGGTTGATGATCACATGGCTAAATGGTTCCCACTATTTTTGGATTGGCTCAGTCGACTATTTTAAGAGATTAAAAGCCAACCGGTTAGAATTTCTAACCGGCTGGCTTTTATGATCTTCAAATGAATTATTATTCATGACCTTCTTGACGGGTATTGAAGCCGCTTTCAAATCAAGTTACAATTAGATTGTGAAATTATTTACGTGATTTTACGGTACTAATTTTAGATTTGGGGTGAGGATATTGCCGAAAGCAAAGAAAAAACATCGGTTTCATATGCCGACTGCCTATACGATCTTATTTATTATCATCGTCATCATTGCCATCTTGACTTGGATTATCCCAGCAGGGACTTACGCGACGGATAAGGCCGGCAACATTATTTCTGGAACTTATAAGGCTGTTGCTAGTAAGCCACAGGGAATCTGGGATGTCTTTATGGCACCGGTAATCGGAATGGTCGGGGATAAAAAAACTGAGGGTGCGATCTCGGTTTCCCTGTTTATCCTGGTGATTGGGGGCTTCTTGGGGGTCGTCAACCGAACCGATGCGTTAAACGAAGGAATTAGTTCAATTGTTCACCGTTATAAAGGACGGGAAAAGCAACTAATTCCAATCCTAATGATTCTATTCGCCATTGGTGGTTCTACTTACGGAATGGGTGAAGAAACGATTGCCTTTTATCCATTACTGATTCCGGTAATGATGGGGGTCGGCTTCGACTCCTTGGTTGCCGTTGCTATTGCCCTAGTTGGGACTCAAGTTGGCTGCTTGGCATCAACTGTTAACCCGTTTGCCACTGGAGTTGCTTCACAGACTCTGCACATTTCACCTGGTGATGGGTTAGGAAGTCGGTTGCTCCTACTGGTTATTACCACGGCCGTCAGCATTATCTACGTTTACCATTATGCTTCGGTCATTCAGAAGGATCCAACAAAGTCCTTAATCTATGACCAGCGGGCAGCGGATGAGAAACGTTTTGCCATCAAGACCCGGACCAACGATGAGCACCAGATGACTGGTCGGCAAAAAGCCGTGATTTGGTTATTCGGGGCAACCTTTGTCATTATGATTTTAGGGTTGATTCCATGGACTAACCTAAACCCTCATTGGACCTTCTTTGACAAGTTTGCTAAGTGGTTGACCAGTATCCCGTTCTTGGGCAACCTGCTTGGCCACGACATGGCGCCACTGGGCACTTGGTACTTCAATGAGATTACAATGCTCTTCCTCTTCATGTCCGTGTTAATCATGTGGGTTTACCACATGAAGGAAGGCGAATTTATGGATGCCTTCATGAAGGGGATGGCGGACTTCCTCAGCGTTGCCATTATTGTGGCCGTAGCACGTGGTATCCAAGTGATTATGAACAATGGAATGATCACCGGAACGGTCTTACACTGGGGCGAAATGGGCCTGCATGGTCTTTCCCAAAGTGTCTTCATCATCTTGACCTATATCTTCTATATTCCAATGTCCTTCCTGATTCCATCTACCTCTGGGCTGGCTGCCGCAACGATGGGAATCATTGGACCACTTGGTCACTTTGCTCATGTTTCCGGGAGCTTGGTCATTACCGCTTACCAGGCTGCTTCTGGTTGGGTCAACCTGATCACACCAACTTCTGGCATTGTGATGGGTGCTCTTGCAATTGCCCATGTTAACGTCAGTGTTTGGTGGAAGTGGATGCTGAAACTGATGATTTATCTCTTTATCGTTACTTGTGTATTCTTAGGTGTTGCTGCTGTATTATAAAAAGGAATGAGTATTTATGACACGATTAGTAAATGAACAAGAACAACAAGCCGCTGTTAAGACCCTGGAACGGCTGATTTCGGTACCATCTTATAACCAGCCGAAGGAAGAAGGGGCACCCTTTGGCCGGGGTATTCGAAATGCACTCGATGAAATGATGAAAATTTGTAATGAATTAGGCTTTAAGACCTACGAAGATCCGGCTGGTTATTATGGCTATGCGGAGGTTGGCGAAGGTGATAAGGTCTTTGGGGTAATTTGTCACCTCGACACCGTTCCGGCCGGTGATCCGGCTACTTGGAAGCACAATCCGTTTAAGGGTACCGTGATCAACAACGCCGTTTATGGTCGGGGTTCTCAAGACGATAAGGGACCAGGAATTGCTGCGCTCTTCGCCGTTAAGGCCCTGATGGATGCTGGCTATCACTTCAACCGGCGGATTCGTTTCATTTACGGCACTGATGAAGAGATGCTTTGGCGAGGGATTGCCCAGTACAACAAGAAAGAAGCGCAGATTGATAGCGGAATTTCACCGGATGCCGAATTCCCGTTGATCTATGCTGAAAAGGGTCTTGAACAGGCTTACTTAGTAGGTCCGGGGACTGACCAATTAAACATCAGCCTAAAGAATGCCTTTAACGCGGTTCCGGATAAGGCCGTGTACGATGGCCCTAAGCAGGATGAAGTCAAGGCCGCCCTTGATAAGCATGGTTTCAAGTACATTAGTGATGATCATTCAATTACCGTTATCGGTAAGTCTGTCCACGCAATGTTGGCACCACAAGGAACTAATGCTGTTTTGCGATTAGCAATTGCTCTTGACGATGTCTTTGACTTTAAACCACTAGATTTCTTTGGCAAGCTTTTCAAGGAAGATGCGACTGGGACTAATGTTTTGGGGGATGTTAAAGATGAGTCCGGTCATCTGACCTTTAACATTTCTAGCCTAGAAATTAATGAGAAGGAAACCCGGATGCAGATTGACCTACGAATTCCGGTAACGGTTGATCGTGACCAGTTATTGAAGAAACTTAATCAGAACGTTGCTCCGTATGACCTCAAGTATGCCCCATTTGACTATGTGGCCCCACTTTACGTGCCAAAAGACAGTCAACTGATTCAAACCTTAATGAAAGTTTACAAGGACCAAACTGGGGATCTGAAGGCCACTCCACAGATTTCTGGTGGGGCCACCTTTGCTCGAACAATGCATAATTGTGTAGCCTTTGGTGGAATGCTGCCGACGACACCGGACTATATGCACCAGGCTAATGAACAATGGCCGTTGCCAGATATGTATAAGGCAATGGAAATTTACGCCCAAGCCATCAAAAAACTTTGTGTAGACTAATTATTAATGAGTAAATAAAAGAACGGTGAACAATAATGAGCGTTGTTCATCGTTTCTTTTTTATTTACCAAGCGCATACAATGTAGCGAACCTGTTGTTAATATTTTTATTTTTGGGCGAAAATTTCGTTGCCGTTAGCAGTAATAGTAAAGGCCTTGTTAGCGGCATCGGCATCCAGAATAGCCACGTTGTGACCGGACTTATCTTGACGAGTAATCTTAATAGTGGTATCGGTTGGCGTTTCAACTTTGATGGAACCATCGAGGTCGAAAGCAGCAAACTTATTCCGCCAGCTTAAGAGCTTTAATAGATTGGCAACGACTGGCCGTTGAACTTCCTTGGCCACTTCTTCCTTAGTGTAGTAGTGACGGTTGATATTCCGCCCTTCCTTCGTCTTTTCAAGGAGCTTCAGATCGTTAGAACCAGCCAGCAAGCCAACGTAGTAAATCATTGGAATACCAGGAGCAAAGATTTGGAATGCTCGAGCTAGTAAGTAAGCACGATCATTGTCACCAAGGGCAGAATAGAAGGTAGTGTTGATCTGGTAAATGTCCAGGTTGTGGTATTCGGCACTGGAGTACTTCTTCTTAACATTGGCCCCAACCTTGTATAGCTCTTTGGAAGTATAGTCGATTTCATCGTCGGTCAGAATGTCCTTCGCATCAACAACCCCGATCCCATCATGAGTATCAAGGGTGGTGAACTGCTTCATTGGGCTCATCTTTAACCAGTGAGCTAGTCGATTGGTCTTTCCAGAGTATAAGGTATACAGAGTAGTCATTGGTAAAACAAAGTCATAGATGAAGTAGCCATGCTTTGAAATCTTTTGCGGCATTGTGTAGTGCTCATGAATTTCTGGTAAAATAGCGGCCTTATATGGAGCCAGGATCTTACGAACATCTTCAAGTAGGTCCCAGATTTCAGGCTCAACGAAGAAATCATTAGTGTCTACTTTCTTGATGGCATACGCAAAAGCATCTAACCGAATCAAATCTGCCCCATGCTTAACCATATTGGTCAGGGTTTCCTTGAAGAATTCTTGGGCAACCTTTGACTTAACATTAATGTCGATTTGTTGGTCGCCAAAGGTGTTCCAGAGGTGTTCTTTAGTACCATCAGCAAAATCAATTTCCTGTTTTGGAGCCCGATCCTTACGTTTGTAAATTAAGTCAATGTCTTTTTGGGTTGGCCGATTCTTACCAGCGGCATTCCAAAACTTTTCCCACCGGATGAAGAAATCACTGTACTTGGAAGCATCATGATTCTTTTGAAAATCCTGGTACATAACAGATTTCTTGGAAATGTGGTTGATCATGAAATCAAACATCAGGTAGTAATCCTTGCCGAGAGCTTCCACGTCGTCCCAATCACCAAAGGCCGGGTCAACAACGTCATAACGGTATGGTGCAAAACCACGGTCACCGGTGGACGGGAAGAATGGTAACAGGTGAACACCACCGATGGCGTCACCAATATACTTCTTTAAGACTTCGTGGGTTTCCTTAATGTTTTTGGCCATGGAGTCTGAATAGGTAATCAGCATTGCTTTGTTTTGAATAGGCATGGTAAAATCTCCCCAAAATTAAAAATTAAGATAAGTTACGAAATGGTTAAAGCAATTACCAAAAATATCTCGTCAGTCCGAGCAACACTATAAACAGATATCAGTTCTTACAAACGAGACAAATAAAACTAATTAATTCTCTTTCTTTGAACTCTTGTTTAATAAGCATTTATTATTTGGAATTCGTGACTAATATACTATGTAGATAATAAAATGTCAAACGTTTATCAAAAATATTTGTAAACATTTTCATTGTTGAATTGGTGCCTAATTAGATAGGTGATGATTGAGGTAACAAATGGGTAGAATATACCTCGCTAGTAAAAAAGCACCCGGTGGAAAATTATTTTCTCACCGGGCGTCTCATTATTTTCTAGTACTGATGGTCATATTCATAGGTTAATTCTGGTTCCCGACCGGTTCGTTGATAATTGTTGAGCTGGTCAATCTGAGCCATTTCCGCTGGACTAAGTGTAAAATCATAAATATCGGCGTTTTGTTGAATACGGGCCGTATGCACGGACTTAGGAATGAAGGCCACTCCATTTTGCAGGTGCCAACGCAGGATCACTTGGGCAGTGGATTTGTGGTGAACGGCACCAATCTGTTTTAGAACTTCTTTTCCTAAAACTGCTCCCCGGCCCAGTGGACTCCAGGCCTGGGTGATGATTTGGTGATTGTGATTAAACTTCAGCAGGGGCTTTTGGGTCAGCAAGGGATGGAGCTCAATCTGGTCGACTACTGGCATCTCGTGAGCTTTAGTTACTAGGTATTGAAGGTGGATCATTTGATAATTAGAAACCCCGATTGATCGGGTTAGTCCTGCCTTCTTCATGTCTTCAAATGCTCGCCATGTTTCAAAGAATGCTCGTTCAATTGGCCAGTGGATTAACAGTAGATCGACATGGTCCATTTGAAGCTTTTTGAGTGATTCCTTGACCGATTGGATCGCCTGATCATAGCCTTGGTTAGCTTCGGCAACTTTGGTGGTGACAAAAATTTGGTCACGTGGAATACCGAGTTCCTTAAATGCAGTGCCAACTTCTTGTTCGTTACCATAAAGTTGTGCCGTGTCAAAGAGTCGGTATCCCGCTTCGTAAGCGGCCTTGATTGATTGGTTCATTACTTTTTGGCCATCGACCTTATAGAGGCCAAAACCTTCTTGGGGCATCTGATTACCATCAGCTAATTTTAAGTAATTAGTTTGAATATCCATTAATAACACTTCCTCAATCTTCATTTTAATTTTTATTTCATTAATGGCTTAGTGACACGGGCCAACTGTTCAATGGTCTGTTGCCCAGTCACCATGCTGTTGTTCTTATCGGTGTAAACGGCAATCGTGTAGTCGGTACCATTTTTGTTCTTAATATAACCAATGCTGTTGACAATCCAATCATCATCACCGTAAGAAAGCCAGCCATTTTTAATGGCAAAGTTATTACTTCCAGCAGAAATTCCCCAACTTTGGTCCGCATCAACGTTGCTCATTAGGTTACGGATAGTTGTTTGATCCTGGCTTGTTAGAAGTTTAGATTTATAAAAAATATTATTAAGAAGCTTGACCTGGTCTGTTGGAGTGGTGGTAGTTAGTCCCCAACTTTTGTTAGCAACTGAGTCATTCATTCCAAACTCCTTGAAGGTATTTTGGAGGCCGGATTGACCACCAAGCGAATCGGTGAATAATGTAGTAGTCGCCGTGTTGTCACTTTGCTCAATCATTGCCTTAGCTAATTTTGCCTGGTTACTGGTTAAGGAATGCTGCTTAGCAAGAATTCCCGCCAGAATGCTAACCTTAACAGTACTTGCAGTATGGAATTTATGCTTAGGAGCATTGGTGGACTGGTAAATTCTCTTCCTCTTGGGTGAATATACCGCGATGCTAACGTTATCACTGGAAGTATTAACGACCCGATCCCAGTTACTTTTTAACCGAGCCTCTAATGAGGTGTAATGATGAATACCAATGATGGCTACCAAAACGATAATGATGATTAAAATTAACCACCCTCGTTTGTGGTGGAGATGCTGAGTTCGTTGTGGAACACGCTGCATGAAAGTTACTCCTTTCCAAAGTGGTGGTACTAATTAATAATCATACTTGGGATTAGCTCAAAAAGAAACCTTTTCGTTAACAATTATATGTAAGAAAATATTAAATTAGCTTGAAACTTTATTAATTTTCATAGATAATTCACATTTGTGAGCCTATCTTATATTAGGAAGTTTTGAATTGTGAAAGGATAATGAAATGAGTAGGTTAGGTCGTAAATTAATTTTTTGCTTTTTGGTAGTATTTTCCTTGGCCTGTTGTTTGCTTGGCGGGAATAATCATCATGTTAATGCCGCTTCATTTTACCGAATGGATGCCCGGGCGGCATACGCAATTGATGCGGATACGGGTCAGGTCCTGTACCAAAAAAATGCTCAGCGAACTTACCCCATCGCATCTCTGACAAAAATTTTAACCTTAGCGGTGATTGAGCAAGATATTCATGCCCATAAACTTAGCTGGAATCAAAAAATTACTATTTCACCAGCAGTTGCTAAGGTCGCCAATGATTGGCACTTTTCTAATGTCCAATTAAACGTGAGCGAAAAATATAGTGTTCGCCAATTGGTTGACTCGATGATGCTTGTATCAGCGGATGGCAGTACCGAGGCCTTAGCCTTAGCCGATGCAGGTAGTACAGCTGCCTTTAATCATAAGATGCAGGTCATCGCTCACAAGGCGGGAGTAACCGATGCTAAGATTTACAACATGATTGGTCTTCCTAATAAGAGCTTGGGCAAACAAAAGTTGCGGGGCGTTAATAAGGATGCCGAGAACAAGATGTCAGCTCGGGACTTAGCTTTAATCTCACGGTACCTTATCAAACATTATCCAGAAACACTGCAGATTACTAAGAAGAAATTTGCTAATTTCAATATAAGTGCAGGGCAACAATGTCAGTTAGTTAATATCAATGCCCTTTTGCCGAAAAATGGCTATGCACCTAAAGATTGGGCAATTGACGGATTGAAGACTGGCAATACCGATGCAGCTGGTAAGTGTATCGTTACGACCGGTACCTACATGGGTCATCGGGTCATCTTAGTTGGCCTTCATACCAAAGGAGATTGGAATAACCAATCGAAGATGCAGAAAGCGTTCTACGAACAATTGGCGACGGCTTACCAACCAGTAGAATTGAAAAATATTCATCAACTGCCGCGCAGTGCCCAACAGACGCGGATCGTTCATGCTAAGAAATATCGACATAGTGTTCCACTGACGTTGAAAAAATCAACCTGGCTGTGGGTACCACGGAATAGTACTTGGCAACAAACCCGTCCAACCGTAATAATTAATCATCGGCGACAATCATTTAGTGGCAAATTACAGGCGCCAGTGAAAAAGGGAGAGACGGTTGGCTACTTAAAGTTATATTTGCATGGTTTACCGGAAGTTCAATTGCCTATTCAGGCCGCGAAGACGGTTACTCAACGTGGCTTTTGAAAGTAAATTACATATGAAAAAATCCGCATTTATAGCGGATTTTTTTGTTTGTATAAACTTGCCAATCATCGATCGATAGTGCATTAATATACTAAAAGCGGACAATAGTCCCATTTTATTTGAACGATTTTGTATACCGAATTCATGAATGATTAAGAGCCTATAAAATTTGTTTGTTAATTCACAATCACCATGTTATTTTATAAATGTAAGCGTTACCACAAGGGAGGTAAAAACGATGGTTAACCGCTTTAAGTATTTAGTAGGATTAGCGACATTTGGAATGGTGATGGGAACCGTCAGTTCGGCAAGTGCCTGTACGACTGTCCTGGTTGGAAAAAGGGCCAGTACGGACGGGTCAACGATGATTGCCCGAAACGAAGATGTGGATACGGCTTGGGCGAAGCATTATGTTTATCATGCTGCCAATAGTAATGGGCCAACCGAATATGTTTCTAAGGACAATCATTTTAAGGTTACGCTGCCGGCCGACCAGCAGCGTTATACCAGTACTCCAGATTGGCAACAGGTTGATGGTCAAGATCAATTCGGTGAAGATGGCATCAACGGTAGTAACGTTGCAATGAGTGCGACTGAATCTGGAACAACCAATAAACGGGCACAAAAGGCGGACCCATTTGTTAAGCATGGTCTAGAGGAGCAGTCCATGTTGGACGTCATACTGCCATATGCGCACTCCGCTAAGGATGGGGTGAAACGTCTTGGCCATATCATTGAGACTAAGGGTTCCGCTGAAAACAACGGGGTAATCTTCAGTGACAAAAATTCAATTTGGTATATGGAAATTGTTTCTGGGCACCACTGGGCTGCGGTTCGGGTTCCTAACAACAAATATGCGGTTATTCCTAACCAAACGATGATTGGTAATGTCAATACTAAACAAGGTAATTATATGTACTCGAAAGGCTTAGTTTCCTTTGTTAAGAAACACGACCTGAATGGGTATGTCAACGGCCACGAAGTTAACTTGGCTAGTGCTTTCGGGACCAATGGCAAAGAAGACGCTGTTTATAATCGTCCCCGGGTCTGGGATGGTCAACGGATTTTGACGCCAAGTAAGAAACAATCTATTACAAAGAAACACTTTACGATGTTTATGAAGCCAGATCATAAGATCTCTGTCACTAAGGTACAAAAGGTTTTAGCTTCCCACTTCAATAACACCAAATATGACAATAATGGTAAGTGGGTTGGTGGCTACCGGCCAATCAACGTGCCAAGTGATGTAGAATCACACATTCTTCAGATTCGGTCTAATGTACCAGACGATATTGCCGGAATTCAATGGTTAGCAATGGCTTCACCAGCTACTAGTGTTTATGTGCCGTTCTATACTAATATTACTAATACACCGGCAAACTATCAGAAGGGTACTAATAAGCCAGACAATAGCTCTGCTTATTGGACCTACAAGATGACCCGGGTATTGACTGATCCATATAAGAATAAGCTGATTAATAAGGATGTTGTACCAGTTCAAAAGCACGTTCAAAAACACCTTGACCAGCAATTAGCTACAACTGATAAACAGGCTGAACAACTGCCAAGTGACCAGGTTGCTGATTTCTTAACACAGGCTAACCAACAGAATGCGGACTATGCGCAAAATGCCTTTAAGAAGCTTAATCAAAAGCTGACGGTTGACGCTACCCGGCAAACTAAAGTTGTTCAAAATAAGAATTTGTAAACATAGTAAATAAAAATAACCGCTGTCAAAACAATTTTCGACGGCGATTATCTTTTATATAGGAATTAAAAGTGGAGCGGAAAAGCTGATTTTCCGCTCCGCTTTTTAATATTAGTTAGTATTCAACATGCCACTTAATGGTGTAGTGTTTTTCTTCGTTTGGCTTTAAGGTAATGTCACCAAATCCGGAATGGTGAATGGCGTCTGGTAGGGTTTGTGCTTCCATCGCGATTCCTAGGTGAGGATGAACTTGCCCGTGGTTGTAAACAGCGGGATCATCGGAGTTCATAGTGTACATAATAAGGGCGTTACGGTCAGAATACAGCTCCATCTTCCGCCCACTCTTCTTATCTTCTAGAGTAGCGATTGGCTTGGTCAGACTAGGTTCAACCACCCAAATGTCATCAAAACCATTTTCCTTCGTGGAAGCCATCTGCTTGAGGGCATCCCCAAGACGGGTTGGTTGGTTGAAGTCAAATGGTGTTCCAGCGTTGGCTAATTTTTCTCCAGTAGGAATCTTGCCACTGTCAACGGCTAAGTGATATTGAGAGTGAACTTGCAGGGTCAAATCATCGACGTTTTTAGCATCAGCATGGGCCATGTTCCAATAGGTATGGTTGGTTGGATTGAAGAGCGTTTCACCATCGCTAGTTGCGCCAAACTTTAAGGAAAGGTTATCGTTATTGTCTAAAGTGTACGTTGCTGTTACGTGGATAGTAGCCGGGAAGGTATCATCTTTTTCACTGAGGGTTAGGCTCAAAGTAATTGCAACGGTGTCATCAGTAGTAGTTGTTTTGTCCACATGCCAAATGTGGTTATAGAAACCATTAGTTCCACCATGTAAGGTGTTCTTACCCTCGTTTTGCTCTAATTGGTATTCCGAATCACCGAGTTTAACTTTACCATTGGCAATTCGACCGGCAACTCGACCAATCAGCCGGTTAGTGCAGAAACCATTATTAGTAAACTCATCCAAATTTTCGGAAGTCAAGACCATATCTGCCTTACCCCCGTTTTTAGTTGGAACCTTAAATGATTGTAGTAGTCCAGCAAAGTCAAGAATACTTGCCTGAACGCCATTATCATTGGTTAGAACATACTTAGTAACGGGTTCACCCTTAAATTTACCAAATGGTACTTTTGTAATATCCATTTTGAAAAAACCTCCTTGAAAGTAAGCGCTTTAACTTGCACTTCCTATTCTACCACACTTTCTTTATTTATTGCGCAAGCGGTTGCATGGAGACTACTAAATAATATTTTGACATACAAAGTGGTGTATACTTAAAATTAACTTATGTTGGATAGAAGAAACGAGGTTAGGCGTGATGAAAGCAAACCGGTGGATGCATTTTAAACGTTCTTTTAAGCGTAACTTGATTGATCTTTTGCTTATTTTCTCAGCTGAGGATCAATTTATTCATAAACACCGTCACCGAAGCAGTGAAATTAAAGAACAAAATCGTTACGGTTCGACGAAAAAAGAGAAATAGCCTATAATCAAAATAATTGTTTTTAATTGTAAGGGATGAATTAATGTGGCGGAAGAAAAGAGCAATGCCAATTCTTTACTTATTAATACTAAGCAGGCACTAGCAAGGGCCGAGAAAGAATTGATTGCTACTAAAAGGGATACAAAGATGACTGATGAAAACACGATGAAGGTCATTACTACTAATTACGAAATAGCCAAGAATAACTTGGCAATAGCAAAACAATTAGCAGGTGAAACTGAACCGGCTTCTTCTAAGCTTCGGCGTGTTACTGATAACCAATCATCGGTTGCACAATCGGATAAACAAGCGTCAAGTACACGTTCTTTTGCAGCATCAGCAACGGCTAGTTCACAGGTAGCGGGTACTATTAACATGACTCGCCACCAATATCGTGAAAAGCTTAAACAGCACCATCAATCTTAACAAAAGAGGATCCTTGATGATCTTATTCGGTCATCAGGGATCCTCTTTTTTAGATGTTAGCTATGTGATTGAATATAATCTTTAAAGGTTTGGTAGTCTTGATCAACCTGTTGAACATAGTGATGTGTCCAATCGATTAGAGCGGTGTCGAGGACCTTTTGATGACGCAAATAACCGCGAATCATCGGTGAGGTCGGACTCTGGGCGTGGGCCATCGCTAGGCAGAGAGCACAGGTTTGGCAATAGAGTTGGTAACTTTCGCGGTCGAGCCGGTTTAACTTGATCGATTCTTTCATGTCTCGGAATTGACGAACGTAGTAGCTACGGTTACCAAAACGGGTACTGGCCAGGAATGGGTCGGAGGTTGATTGCAGGACGCGTTGGGCAGTAACAATTCGCCGACCGGCTTGCATTCCATTGTCAATGGCTTGTTGAACCTTAAGCGAGAGTAGGTTGTAGCGCAATGGCAAAGCCTCTTTGATCTGGAGAACGAGATGGGTGCCATCGATGCCGGTGAGGAGAAGGAGGTAGCAACGAGTACCAAAACTACCGACACCGACGCTATAACGGATAATGTCGGTGATATGAAAATTAGCTAAATAAACCCTAATATCCTGGCGGACGTTATCACGATAGCGTTCGTAACCGGCGACCACTTGCCGATACCGATTAGCTGATAGGTGACGGGCGCGGGGTGGATTGTCCTGAAACATTAGTTGGCCCTGGCTATTAATGGTACTCTTTTTGCGAACAATCTCTGCGGAATTACTGTGTTGGCTTTTCTTGATGATCTTTTGCAGTATCTTTTCCATTTGGTGGGGAGCATCGCCAAGCTGCTTGATGGTATCGATCATGTCATGAATTTCAAACGAAAAGTAGAAGACTTCTGGCAGAGAAAGCTTATTAGCATTTTTAATGGCATGACGATAGGTTTTAGTGGTTAATTTAAGAGTTTGGTCGAGCTCATCAGACTTAAGGCCATTTTCGCTACCAGCCAAATCAATGCTGACTAGTAATCGCTTGAGATCACTTTCCCAGTTACCGATCCGGGCTTCATCAAAGTCGTTTAGGCCAAAGAGCAATTTGCGCTCGGGTGAGGCGTAAAAGCCAAAGTTATTAACGTGGGCGTCACCACAGATCACAATTGGTAGGTTGCTTTGATATTGTTGCTTAAGGTCTTGTTCCATTAGTTCGGCCGTGCCGCGAAAGAAGGCAAACCGACTGGCCAGCATTCGTTGGTGACGTAGTGGTAATAATTCTGGAATCATTTTCGATTCGGTTTGGTGAATTGCTGCAACAGGATCGCGGTGAACGGGCACAAAGGTCGCTAATTTTTCACTGCTGATTTCTTTTTGCCGGCGTTTACCCGCTCGTTCCAATTCATCCTTAGTGTGGTTGATCTTGACTCTTTTTAAATCAAAAATATCTAAGGGTAATGTTTGCACGCTTATCCTTCCTTTCGATCTTAATTCTAATGATTTAATGAAGTTTGTGGCAACAAATTGTATTTCATCCCTAACTCTGTCACTATAAATTATAGTAGGAAATAAAGGAGTTGGTCGTGTTGATTATTGCCATTGAAAATCCGCTTGCCCAGCATCTCCATGTGAACCCTGGTTTGATTGATGAAAAAGCATTAGCGAGTGCTGGTACTTGGTCAGTACGAGTAACGGGAGATTTCATTATTTTCATTAATAATCACTTTAACCTTCCGGTAATTGTTCGTCACCCGCAGCGTTTTAATGATTCCCGCTCATTTATGACCGCTTTTAAGCGTAATTTTATTCAAATGTTAGAGTTAGCTCCGATTCCGCACGCCAAAATCCGGCTGATTCGGGATGCCCAGTTTAAGCAAATCAGTTTTGGCCGTCAGATTCCAGTTGCAGTTCAACAGCGATTGCAACGCTGTGAAAGTATTTTAACGGGTCCTAATTCCTTAATCGATTGGGGAAACCAGCCCACCAATGCCCAATTAGCTTTAAAAATGGCCGAAAATATTGTGACACGAGATTCAGCAACGGGTGATCACTTGACGGCCAGTGAACTCTTGGAAAACTACGTAATGGAAAATTACCAACTGCCAGCTCACCCACACTTTAATGAGCATAACCGCACTTATCTTTATCGCAGTCAGTCACTTAATGACATCATGAACGCCACGATGGTTAGTGAGCACTTCTTGCATGATTATGCTACCTATTTGACTAATCGTCGGAAGAGTGACCAGATAATTGATCGAGACATTGATACGGCAACTGACTACTTGACTTACTGTGAGGGTAATGGAGTTTCGGTATTAGCTGACCTGGGCCTGGTTTACGATTACCTACTTAGTTATGAAAAGCGGAATGACGTCCAGCTAAGCGACTCTCGTTTGCGCAGTCAGGGAATAGCATTACGTGAATTAGGACGCTTTTTGCGTTACCAGGAGCTTTTCTCGGCGGAAGACTTTGACCAGTTCGTTCAGGCAATTGGTCAGGGAATGGACAACCTTGCTTCCCATTTGCGGATATACCACTTACAACGTTGGCTGTGGAATATGCAACAACAGTTTGAAGGCCAACGTAGTGCTATGGAACGGGCCCGCCATTTTCGTAGTGACATTTATACTCTCACGGTAACCCTAGTCGATTACCAGCCGATGATGTGGCGACGCTTTGAACTGAGTGGGGCCACGCGGTTGGACCAACTCTGTTACCAGATCTTGGCTAGCTTTCATGCCCAAGGTAACCATCTTTTTGAAATCAGTGATGGTGACCATCATTATCAATTGCCAGTTTTTGAAAATGGAATAGACAATGAAAGAAATATTCAGCTGCAGTGGTTAGGAGACTATCAGCCAGGAGCTCAACTAACCTTGACTTATGATTTTGGTGACAATTGGCAGTTTCAAGTTGAAATTGATACAGTAAAGAAACAATCGCGGTTGCGTGGTGACGTCACAGCTAAACTAGTTGATGGTAGTGGAATTGGAATTATTGATGATATCGGTGGGGTGACCGGCCTAATGAAAGCTGCACAAGATGACCCTACGATTAACCGAGCTCCAGATCTTGACCATGAACAGAAAATTTGGCGGCAACGAGTAGAAAGGCTTAGACAAAACTATGCCTAATGATGTTCTTTTCTTCACAAGCTCACGAAAAGGGTTACAATAAATATGTAGAGTTTAATTAAGTGAGGGTGATAGACAATGAGTAAGCAAATGGATAATTTACCAAAGACAATGAAAGCTTGGGAAGTAACCACGCCGGGACCAATTAATGGTGAAAAATCGCCGCTCAAAATGGTTGAAAAGCCGGTGCCAACCCCAGGACGTGGTGAAGTCTTGGTAAAGGTTTTGACCTGTGGGGTTTGTCATACTGACCTCCACGTTGCTGAAGGCGACTTACCAGTGCATAAAGAGCACGTTACTCCTGGACACGAAATTGTCGGTCGGGTTGTTGCCGAAGGACCGGAGACGCAACGGTTTAAGCTCGGTGAACGGATTGGAATTCCGTGGTTCCGTCATGCCTGTGGTGTCTGCAAGTTCTGTCGGTCTGGTCGAGAAAATCTGTGCCCCCACTCCGTTTACACCGGTTGGGATCATGATGGTGGCTACGCAGAATACGTGACCGTTCCGGAAGGCTTTGCTTACCGAATTCCAAAGAAGTTTGATTCATTAGAGGCTGCTCCGTTGCTCTGTGCCGGAATTATTGGCTACCGGGCTTATGAACGGGCTAACGTTCCTGCCGGTGGTCGGTTAGGACTTTATGGCTTTGGTGGTTCTGCCCATATTACGGCGCAGATTGCCTTAGCCCAAGGGGTTGAAGTTCACGTCTTTACTCGTGGGGCTGATGCCCGCAAGTTCGCCCTTCAACTCGGTTGTGCTTCTGCGCATGGTGCCTATGACTTGTCTGACGTACCGTTGGATTCTTCAATTATTTTTGCCCCAGTTGGCGCCATTATTTTACCGGCATTGGAAAGCTTGACCCCAGGTGGTACTTTAGCTCTAGCTGGTATTCATATGACCGATGTTCCAACTCTTAATTATCAAAAACACCTCTTCCATGAGAAGACGATTACCAGTGTTGAAAGTAACACGCGGCGTGATGGTGAAGAGTTCCTTACCTTGGCTGATCGGCTTGATATTCATCCTGAAGTTCATGAATACGCCTTTGATAAGGCCGATGAAGCCCTTAAGTACGTTAAGGCTGGTGACATTAAGGGTGCTTGCGTACTGCGGATCAGTCAAGATGACTAAATCATTACATCGCGATCTTAAAAGTGAAATGAGGAATAAAAATGGATTATCCACAACTAGCATTAGACCAAGTTAAGGGTCCTCAAGTAACCATCAAAACTAACTTGGGAACGATTAAGGCCCAACTTTTTAACCATCTGGCTACTAAGACAGTCAAAAACTTTATTGAATTAGCAAAAAAGGGCTACTACGATGGGGTTATTTTTCACCGAGTAATTCCTGATTTCATGATTCAAGGTGGTGACCCAACCGGTACCGGCCGTGGTGGCAAAAGCATTTATGGTCATCCCTTTGAAGATGAATTTAGTGACCAGCTTTTTAACTTTAACGGGGCCCTTTCAATGGCTAATGCTGGTCCAAACACTAATGGTAGTCAATTCTTCATTGTGTCTAATGAACACGTACCGGCTAACATGGTTGCTCAAATGAAGGCGGTTGGCTATCCGCAAGTGGTGATTGATTATTATCAACATCATGGTGGAACTCCGTGGCTGGATCACCGTCATACTGTCTTTGGCCAGGTGATTGCTGGCATGGACGTAGTGCAAAAGATTAGTAAAGTTCAACGTGACCAAATGGATAAGCCAAAAGACGACGTAGTGATGGAAAAAGTTACTATTGATGAATAATAAATAAGAGCATTAGGCGGCTGAGATATTTCAGTCGCCTTTATTTTTTCGTTAAGAGTAACGGATAGTGATTTTTGATTGTTAGATACTTGTTATAATGAAAACATTGGAGGGAATCAGAATGTCAATCTATGGTCCTTATGATCAAGACCTGCAAAAAATCTTAGCCACCACGCGTGACCGAATTCAACAACTAAATCAAGCGGTGGTAACAGCTCATCAGCCGAAGCTTTATGAGCACTTAATTGGTCGGGTTAAAGAACCAGCAAGCATGGAAGAAAAGTGTCGACGTAAAGGTTATCCGGTGACAACTGAATCGGCGTTACGGCGCTGCCACGATGCCGTTGGACTGCGGATTGTTTGCAATTTCATTGATGATATTGATCGGTGTTTGAAACAATTACGTCGGGCCAATTGGTGCACAATTGTTCAAGAGAAGGACTACATTACCAATGCTAAACCTAATGGTTACCGAAGTTATCACCTGATCTTAGATGAGCTGACCCCTTATAAGGATATTGATGGTCGTCAACCGGGTCACTTTTATGTGGAGATTCAGCTACGAACGATTGCCATGGACACTTGGGCTAGTTTGGAACATGAGATGAAGTATAAACACCATATTAAAGACCCCGAACGAATCAGTCGAGAACTAAAACATTGTGCCGACCAGCTTGCCTCGTGTGATGTTCAGCTACAGACAATTCGGCAATTAATTCATGAAGAAAATTAGGAGGATATTGAAGATGCGGATTTTAGTGGCGGAAGATGAACAACAGTTAGCCCATGTTCTAGCAACGGCAATGCGGGCGAGTGGTTATCAGGTCGACGTTGTGGGGGATGGGCAAGCCGCTGTTGATTATGCTCGAAAGAATCCTTACGACGTGATTATCCTTGATATCATGATGCCGGTTAAGTCTGGCCTTGACGCCTTGCGGGAGATTCGAGCGAGTGGCGATCAGACTTACGTAATGATGTTAACGGCAATGGGTGAAGAGGATGACCGGGTCAATGGCCTCGATGCGGGGGCTGATGATTATTTGACCAAGCCATTCTCCCTCAAAGAGCTGTTAGCGCGATTGCGATCCCGAGAACGGCGCAGTGAGGACTTTAATCAGGATGTTTTACAATATGGTGATTTAACCCTTAATCAAAATGACCAGTCCATGGAGAGTCACAATTCGATTGGCCTGACTGGGAAGGAGAGCCGCCTTCTCCAGTACCTGATTTTAAATGCAGGTAAAAAATTGACAACTGACGAACTGATTAACCATGTTTGGCCAGATGAAGAGGCCGATGCTGAAGACGTTTGGATTAATATTTCCTACTTACGCCAGAAATTGCAATCGATTCGGTCAACGGTCAAGATTAGTGGTGAAAAAGGTGGTTCGTTTACATTAAAATAGGCGGGTGCTAACCAATGATTCAAAAATTCCGTTATAAGTTTATTGCTATGTCAACCGTCGCTCTTCTGGTAGTTATCTTGACAATTGTGAGTAGTATTTGCGCGCTCACTTACTATCATGCTCGTCAGGAGGTCAACAACGTTTTAACTATATTGATAGATAATGAGGGACAGGTTCCTAACGATAGTCAAGTCCGCCAGTATCCTCAACCCCAATTTAGTCGGGAGGGCCTTCAACAATATCGTTATTTTAGTGTAGCTTTTAATCGTGATACCAAAACGACAACGGTTAATGATAATCATATTGCTAGTGTTGATCCTCAGGAAGCCCAGAAACTAGGGCAACGAGTATCAAAGCGTCGTCGTACAACAGGACAGTTGTGGTACCAGGGAGTTTCGTATGCTTACCGGGTTCGTAAGCAGAAACGAACAACCACCATCGCCTTCCTTGATGAATCATTGCTGATGGCGCGGACAAAAGAATTGATGCATACCGGTCTTTTTTTGGGAGTCATTACTCTGGTTCTTTACACCATTCTTTTAATGCTTTATTCACGTCGCGTCATTAAACCGATTATTCAGGCTGAACACCGCCAGAAACAGTTTATTACTAACGCTAGTCACGAATTAAAAACACCATTGACGGTCATTGCCGCTAACACCGAAATGCAAGAGATGCTTGGCGGAGAGAATGAATGGACGAAAAGCACCCATGAACAGGTTGAACGTTTAACAAAGTTAATCAATAACCTAGTTTCTTTGGCTCGCATGCAAGAGCAGCCCCACATTACGCTGACGACGGTCGACATTAGTCAAATTGCCCGGAAGGCAGCCAGCAGATTTGTCAGTGTGGCTCGGTCGGGTAATAAACAATTTGCGACTCAGGTGGTTTCTCAGTTGAAAGTAGACGGTGATGAAAATCTGTTGCGGGAACTTTTTAATATCTTATTGGATAATGCTAATAAGTATTGTGATCCCCAAGGTACCATTCGTTTAACCGTCCAAAAGGGGAGGTACGGTAAAAACGTGGTTATTACAGTTGCTAATACTTACCGACAAGGGGCAAACGTGGACTATCACCGATTCTTTGAGCGTTTTTACCGGGCTGATGAATCCCATACGAAGGGCAGTAAAAGTGGTTTTGGCATTGGCCTTTCGATGGCTCAATACATTGTTAGGCTGATGAAGGGGAAAATCACTGCCAAGTATGTTGACCATTCGCTTGCCCTTGTGATTACGATGAAATTGGTTAAATAAGAAAATCTCCAGTCACGAAAAAATGACTGGAGGTTTTCTATTATTTGGCTAAAAGGTTCCAAAGTTCTTGTTTAGTTGGGGTTAGAATAGTAGTTTTACGCGTAGCAATAGAAAGATGAAAAATTGGTTGAACACGATTAGTGAGTGCTAAACTAACAACCTGGTCAGCCGGGGTAATCGCCAGGCTGGTTAAAAACGAGATACCTAGTCCCTCAGCAACCATTGCTTTAATAATGTGGATGTCGTTGGTCCGGTAAATGATGTGGGGACGGAAATGAGCGGCTTGACACATTTGCTTGAAGGCCTGTTCATGAAAAAATTCAGTATCAGGAATGATAAAGGATTGGCCTTTGAGACTAGCAAAGTTGATCTTTTGCTTGTTAGCTAATGAATGCTGGGGACCGACGATGATTTGGAAAGGGTAATGGACGAGTTCATGGGCCTTAAGGTTGGAATATTGAAGTGGGGTAAGCGAACCGAGCAAGGCCACATCAAGTTCTCCGTGAGTCAGTAACTGCAGAAGTTCTCGAGAGCCGTGCTCATAGGTTTCCAACTTTTCCATCAGGTGGTGACGCATCAGTAATGGTGTTAGTGGTGGAAAGTAGTAATTACCAATAATGGGTGGCAAGCCGAAACGGATCTTGGTTGAATTGGCCCGGGCGATTTCTTTACGGGCGACGGCCAATTCGTTGAGGATTATGTTGATATGGCTAGCAAACTGCTTGCCAGTCGGGGTAATGTGGAGTTGCTTGTGAACATGGTCCCGAATAAAAAAGGTCGTATCAAAATCACGTTCGAGTCGTTGAATCGCCATCGTGATTGTTGGCTGACTGACATGAAAATCACTAGCAACCGCTGAGAAATTTTGCCTTTTGACTAAGTGTTGATAATATTCTAAATCCTTAATTTTCATTTTAATTGCCTCTATTTCAAGCATTGAATGGCAGTCCATTAATTTTCTTTATATCTTAGCACAAGTTTGACTATAAATGTGGGGCCTCCTTATGATGTGGATAATTAATCAAGAAAGAAGCGGTATTGAATGAACAAGGCAATGGCGATTTTAAACAATCCTTTTAAAAATAAAGGGACGGCATTCACAATTACGGAGCGTCAACAACTTGGTTTGTTAGGGGCACTGCCGCCGCGGGTTAAAACCATTGAGGAGCAGGCTCAAGAAACTTACGCTCTCTTTAAGACTAAATCTAGTAATATTGAAAAGCGGCATTTCTTAATGGAAGTTTTTAACACCAACCGGACATTATTTTTCTACCTGATGAGGCAGCACATTACGGAATTTATGCCAATCGTTTATGATCCGGTAATTGCCGAATCAATTGAAGCGTATAATGAACGCTATCAGCGCCCCCAAGATGCCGTTTACCTTTCCGTCAAACATCCCGAACGGATTAGAGAAAGCTTGACGAACGTCAGTAATGGACGTGATATTCGCTTGATCGTGGTTACCGATGCCCAAGGAATCCTTGGCATTGGCGACTGGGGGGTCGATGGGGTTGATATTGCCGTTGGTAAGCTGATGGTTTATACTGCAGCGGCCGGTATTGACCCAGCCCAGGTACTACCAGTTTCTATCGATGCTGGGACCGATAATTCCAAACTATTGAATGATCCCAACTACCTTGGTGAACGTCATCCGCGGATTACTGGTTCCCAATACTTTACTTTCATTGATCAATTTGTTGACCAAGTGGAAGCACTTTTTCCCAAAAGTCTGTTACATTTTGAAGACTTTGGTCGGAACACCGCTGCACGACTCCTTGATAAGTATCGGGATAAAATTTTAACCTTTAATGATGATATTCAAGGAACCGGGGTAATTGCCTTAGCCGGAGTTTTAGGGGCAATGAAAATTTCTAAGGAAAAACTAAGTGACCAGACCTTCTTGACCTTTGGTGCCGGAACCGCGGGCATGGGAATTGTCAAGATGCTTTACGATGAGTTAATTCGTCAGGGCCTCAGTCCCCAAGACGCCAAACAGCATTTTTACCTCGTTGATAAGCAGGGCCTGCTTTTTAATGACACCGAAGACTTAACCCCTCAGCAAAAACCGTTTACTCGTCAACGAAATGAATTTGCCAATGCTGGTCAATTGACTGACTTGCTAGCCGTTGTTAAAGCCGTGCAGCCAACGGTTATGATTGGAACTTCTACCCAGCCAGGGGCTTTCAATGAACGGGTCGTTAAAGAAATGGCTGCCCACACCAGCCGTCCGGTGATTTTTCCCTTATCAAATCCAACTAAACTGGCTGAGGCCAAGGCAGCGGACCTATTGAAATGGACTGCTGGCCGGGCTCTGATAGCGACTGGGATCCCGGCTGCTGATGTTAGGTATAATGGAGTAACTTATCAGATTGGTCAGGCTAACAATGCCTTAATTTATCCTGGCGTTGGCTTTGGTGCTTTGGCGGTTCAGGCAAGGCTGCTAAATGATAAGATGCTAGCTGCTGCTGCCCATGCTCTTAGTGATTTGGTAAAAGCTGACCAACCTGGAGCTGCCGTCTTACCGCCAGTAGCAAAGCTGCCAGTCTTTTCTAAGCGGGTAGCTGAACAGGTTGCTCAGTCAGCCATTGATCAACACTTGACGACATTAACTGATGCTCACCAGGCGGTTGCCGATGCTAGCTGGGTTGCACAGTATTGATTAATAACAAAGTCGATGAAGCAATGGCGGCCATTAATCTTAGACCGTTAATGACATTTAACACTGGGTTAGTGCTATAAATGATGTATAATGATTCACAAATTGTTATGGATGGTTGTCATTAATTAATTTGTCTGGAGGTTTTCAAGATGACAGAATACCGTACTGAAGAGGATACGCTGGGTCCCGTTAAAATTCCTGCTGACGCACTGTGGGGCCCACAGACGGAGAGAAGTCGTAATAATTTTCCAACCGGCCCATACATGCCACTAGCGATCATTCGAGTTCTGCTTCATATTAAAAAGGCTGCCGCTCAAGCCAATATGGAAGCACAGGCAATTACTCCTAAAAAGGGTAACCTGATTATTAAGGCAATCGATGAATTATTAACCTTAAATGATCGTGACCTGCGGCAACATTTCCCACTGAAGGTTTACCAGACTGGTTCCGGAACGCAAACCAACATGAACGTAAATGAAGTTGTTGCTCATAAAGCACACCAACTTAATCCGGCCGTCGAAATTCTGCCCAATGATGATGTTAATAAGGGGCAGAGTTCCAACGATACTTTTCCAACGGCGATGAACGTTGTTGCCCTGAAAGCATTAGCTAAGCTAAAGCCAGCCGTTCAGCACTTGATTGGTGAACTGAAAGTTAAGCAAGATCGGTACTGGAAAACAGTCAAAGTTGGTCGGACCCACCTTCAAGATGCCGTTCCATTAACCTTTGGCCAAGAAATTTCCGGGTACGTAGCGGCCCTAGAACACGACTTAAATTATCTTAAGGCATTGGAGCCAACCCTTGATGAACTGGCCATCGGGGGAACTGCTGTCGGGACTGGGCTGAATGCTGCTCCTGGGATGCCTGCTAAAATTGCGCACAAGTTAAGTACGGTTTATGGTTTACATCTGACCGCTAATAGTAATAAGTTTTTTGGCTTAGCTAACCACTCCGGCTTAAATGTTGTTCACGGTGCCCTTAAGACTCTGGCTGCTGATGTGTTTAAGATTGCTCAGGATTTGCGTTTTCTTGCTTCTGGGCCCCGAGCAGGTTATGGCGAATTAAATCTCCCGGCAAACGAACCGGGCTCTTCTATTATGCCTGGTAAGGTCAACCCAACTCAGGCCGAAGCCGTCACGATGGCTGCTATCCGGGTTTTTGGTAATGATACCGTAATTACGATGGCTGCTTCCCAGGGAAATTTCGAGATGAACGTTTATAAGACGGTGATGATCGCCACCTTTCTGGAATCTGTTAACTTGTTAACGGGCACTATTACCAGCTTTGCCGATAAGTTAGTGCATGGCTTAACCGTCAACCAAAAGCGAATGACCGAAATGGTTAATAAGTCCCTGATGACCGTAACTGCCTTATCACCCCACATTGGTTATCACGAAAGTGCCAAGATTGCCCAGACCGCAGAGGAGACCGGTAGCACTTTAAAAGAGGCGGCTTTGAAATCCGGAAAAGTAACTGCGCAACAGTATGACGAATGGATGGATATGTTGAAAATGACCAATGCAGAAAACAAGAATTAATGAGACAAAGGAGTGGAGATTTATGGCGGAAAAATTTCAACCATTATCCGTTGGTAAGTTAGCTGATGACTATGATGTTATCATCATTGGCTCTGGAGGAACTGGCTTGACGGCCGCTATCCAGGCACATGAATTGGGAATGAAGGTAGCCGTTTTTGAGAAGGAAGAACAACTTGGTGGCAACACCAACCGGGCTTCTTCCGGGATGAATGCCGCTGAAACCAATGTCCAGTTGAAACACGGAGTGATCGACAGCGTTGCCGATTTTTACCACGAGACTTACAAGGCCGGTGGTCGCCTCAACGATAAGGACATGTTAGGTTACTTTGTTTACCATAGTGCTTTGGCAATTGATTGGTTGGCCGATCACGACATTAAACTCGATGACATTACCGTTACCGGGGGGATGTCAAAAAAACGGACGCACCGGCCAGCAAGCTTGGCACCAATTGGTGGTTTCCTGGTTAAAAATTTGTTAAGAGTGATCGCTAATGAGCAAATTCCGGTCTTTAATAAAACTAGGGTCACTAAACTAGTTCAAGACAGTCAGGGGAAAATCAGTGGGGTCCGTATTAATGCTAATGGCTTGATCAAGACGATCAATGCTAAGACAGTAGTCCTGGCGACGGGTGGTTTTGGTGCCTCTAAGGAATATATCGCTCGTTTTCGCCCGGATCTGAAGAATTATAAGACCACCAACCAGCCAGGAGCCACGGGGGATGGATTAAAATTAGCTGAAGATGTTGGTGCCGAATTGATGCAAATGAACCTGGTGCAGGTCCACCCGACCGTTCAACAGGATCATCCCCATGTCTACTTAATTGGTGAAGCTGTTCGGGGCGAAGGTGCTATTTTGGTGGACGCTCAGGGGAAGCGCTTTGTTAATGAACTTACCACCCGTAAGATCGTTTCCAATGCAATTACGGCCCTGCCCCAGCACAGTGCTTATCTGATTTTTGACCAGGGGATTCGAGAGCGGGTTAAAGCAATTGAATTTTACGATAAGACAGGATTAGTAATTCACGGTGATACCATTGCGGAGCTGGCTAAGAAGCTACACATGGACCCAACAATATTAGAAGAAACTGTGAAAGACTGGAATAGCGCGGTTGATGACCATCACGATCAAGCATTTGGACGCACGACCGGGATGGATCGAAAAATTACGAAGCCGGCTTTCTTTGCTATTCACATTGCCCCAGCCATTCACTACACAATGGGCGGTATTCACGTAACGCCAAAGACACAGGTGCTTGACGGTAATGGTGACATTATTAAGGGCTTGTACGCGGCTGGTGAAGTTGCTGGTGGCCTGCATGGCAATAACCGGGTTGGTGGCAATTCAATTGCTGAAACAATTGTATTTGGCCGACAAGCTGGGCAACAGGCAACCCTGTATGTTCGTAATTTATAAGCAAGATTAAATGAGTTGAATAAAATTAATACGTGCAATGTAGCCTTTTAGTTTGCATTGCGCGTATTTTTAGTAATTACGTTGAATATGATTTTATAAAACGCTTGTGAAATATTTGTCTTAATAGCCAAGGAGGAACTTGACAGTGGTCGTATAATGGTTAGTGGTTTTTGGCAATTTTAAGAATTGATGATAGGAGATTAGCAATTAGTCATGAAGAAGGATGACGAATTAATGTCTGGCTTTCAACCAGCGCGGCACTTATCCGCAAAGCACCACATGGCCATTCCGTGGCAGGATTTTTTTACAAACGATAACTTTACCACGGCTAACGAGGCTAACCTTGTTGAACGAGCGGCAATTGTTGGCCGAATTGGTTTGATGATGCTTTCGTATGGAACTGGGGCTTGGCGGGTACGCGATTCGATGAACATCGTGGCTCGTAAGTTAGACATGACTTGTACTGTCGATATTGGCTTGGTGTCATTAGAGTATACTTGTATGGATGCCCACCACAGTTATACCCAAGCGGTATCATTGCCTAGTACGGGCGTGAATACGACTAAGCTTTCCAAGATGGAACGCTTCATCGACGAATTTAATGCGCACGGCGATAAAATGACAATTGGTGAGATTCACGCCCGCTTGGAAAGAATCGCCCATTCGAAGGGAAACTATGCTCCTTACCAGGTTGGCTTAGCAGCAGCTTTAGCTTGTAGTGCCTTCGTTTTTCTCCTGGGTGGCGGTCCAATTGAGATGGCTTGCAGTTTTATTGGTGCTGGCCTGGGCAACTATGTCCGTCGCAAATTGATTGATCGTCACATTACCCTGTTTGCTTGTATTGCAATTGCTGTAGCAGTCGCCTGCCTAACTTACTTACTCTCGTTAAGCCTTCTTCAGTTAGGGTTGCACGTTAGTTCTCGTCATGAAGCGGGATACATTGGGGCAATGCTATTCATTATTCCTGGTTTTCCTTTCATAACTAGTGGCTTGGACATTTCTAAGCTCGATATGCGTTCCGGCCTTGAACGAATGGCTTATGCGATTGCCATCATTTTAGCGGCCACGTTGGTTGGCTGGATTATGGCATTAACAGTTAACCTTCGCCCTGAAAATTTTGCGGCATTGCCATTATCACCACTAGCAATGTTGTTATTGCGGATCCCAGCAAGTTTTTGTGGAGTTTTCGGCTTTTCAATTATGTTTAACAGTACACCACGAATGGCTGCTATTGCTGGCCTAATTGGGGCTGTAGCTAATACGACCCGGTTGGAGTTAGGCGATCTAACAATGGTGCCTGCCGGAGCTGCAGCCTTCATCGGCGCTTTAATAGCCGGTCTGTTGGCCTTTATTGCCAAGCGCAAGGTTCGCTATCCGCAAATTTCAATTACTGTTCCATCGATTGTAATCATGGTGCCAGGACTGTACCTGTACCGGGGTATGTATAATTTGGGACTAACCTCAATTAGCGTAGGGGCCCTTTGGATTACCAAGGCTTTGCTAATCGTTGTCTTTTTGCCGTTAGGATTGATTGCGGCACGTATCTTGACCGACGTAAAGTGGCGACATAATGGTTAATGGTAAGAACATGCGGATTTCCTATCCTACTGATTTGCTGGCGGCTGTTAAAAAAGCTACTGTGGGTTGTCGTTTAACTGGTTTTACGCCGGGACAAGGACCACGGCACCCTAAACTAATGCTCATTGGTGAAGCTCCTGGTCGCCATGAGGCCAAAGTAAATGTCCCATTTTCCGGGGCCGCGGGTCGAGAATTGATGAAACTAGTGGGTTTAATTGGTTATTCCCGTCAAGATGTTTATATTACCAGTGTGGTTCGACAGCGTCCCTATTCGGTCAAGGTGGTTAAAGATCGACGTACTGGTCAGCTAGTAAAGAAAACGCCTAACCGGACACCGACTAAGGCAGAAGTGCGAGCCTTTGCACCGCTCTTTGATTGGGAACTTCAATACGTTGCCCCACAAATTTTAGTACCACTAGGCAACACGGCCTTGCAGCGTTTGCTTGGTAACCAGGCCCGGATTGGTCAGCTACATGGTCAACCAATCGAAGCACCAATTCAGAAAGCCACTTCAGCAGATACGGGTTATCGTTGGACGAAGCGTAAATACCGGCTTTTTCCGATGTATCATCCGGCAGCCCTTCTTTATGCGCGACGGTTAGAACCAGTTATTCGTGACGATTGGCAACGATTAGGAAAATATCTGCGGGAAAATAAATAAAGCAATATACTTTTAAGATAAGAACACTTATAATGGAAAATAGTCTGAAAACTTCTTGTTCGCAAGGAGTTTTTTAGTTTGGCCAAAATGAGAAAGGGAGGATGATACTTTGCAAGCCAACCGACGACGAACAATTGTGACGGGCGCGTTATTGCTGTCCAATATCATGGCCGGAATGGACGGCACGATTGTCAATACGGCCCTACCAGCAATCACCGCTGACCTGCATGCTCTCCAGTATATGGGGTGGATTGTGGCGACCTTCTTGCTAGGGATGGCAGTCGCCACACCACTGTGGAGTAAGTTCGGTGAGCATCAGGGTAATAAGGTTGCCTACATCAGTGCAACGATCATGTTTATGGTTGGGGCAATTTTTCAGGGACTGGCGCCTAATATTCTCTGGTTCATCATTGCGCGAACGGTCATGGGGATTGGTGCTGGCGGAATGAACACTATTCCTTTCATTGTTTTTGCCGAAATCTACCAAAACTTACGGAAACGGGCGGAAGTGTTGGGCCTTTCTAGTGCTTGCTTTGGTGGTGCTTCAATCATTGGCCCACTGCTTGGCGGGTGGCTTGTCGATACCTTAAGTTGGCACTGGGTCTTCTACGTTAACGTCCCGATCGCTATTATTGCCATTACAATCATTAGTATTTTTTATCATAATTCTGGCCAGCAGGCAGCTGGTAAACCAGTCGATTACCTGGGGGCCACCCTGTTAGTAGTTAGCCTATCGATGATTTTAGTTGCTGTTCAACTGGTTGGTACGACAGCATGGTGGATTATTGCCATCTTGGTAGTTGTTGGTTTGATTTTGCTATTCTGGATGGCAAAGGTCGACGCAAAAGCAACCGATCCGATTGTACCCAGTCGCCTTTTTAAAAATAAAGAATTAGTAATCGATTACCTCCTTTTTGTGATCATTTGGGGATCTTTCATCGCCTTTATCACCTATATTCCAATGTGGGCCCAGGGACTATTGGGCCTAAGCGCCCTACTCGGTGGAATGACGCAAATTCCAGGAGCCGTTACGAATTTCTTGGGATCTGAGCTAGTACCAGTCCTCCAAGGACGGTGGGGTAAGTATTGGATTGTTACCACCGGCGCCGTCAGCATTTTCATTGCCTTTGTTGGAATCCTGTTGGCCGGTCAAAATGCGCCATTTTGGGTATTGCTAGCGATGGGCGCCTTCGAAGGAATGGGTGTTGGGATGGACTTTAATATTTTGCAGATCAGTGTCCAGACCGATGCCGAACTCAGGGACGTCCCAATTGCCACCTCAATGGGTTACCTTTTGCGGATCCTCAGTCAAACCCTGATGGCGGCAGTTTATGGAGTTGTTTTGAATAACCAGCTTATTCGTGGGGTCAAAACCCACCATGGAATTACCATGACAATGCTAAATAAACTATCTAACGCCGCGACGGCCAGTCAGTTGCCGCATTCTTTGGTGCCAACGATGCGCACCATTCTTTATAGTGGCTACCGTGATATTGTAATTACGGCAATTGTATTGATTATAATTTCATTGTTAATCGTGATTCCATTGGGTTGGCGACATCACTTAGCTAATATTCGTGGTTAATAAATAATAAAATCAGGGTCTAAAGAAATTTATCTTTCTTTAGACCCTAATTTTTTGAAAGTGGGCAAGGAAACACTTTTTAATGATTTCCCTTTTGAGGATGGCGGCGGTGCCACTCGGCAATTTGTTCCAGTCGTTTGCGAAAACGGGGTTCAAATCCTTGATTCCCAGGGTGATAGAAATGCTGGCCAGCTAATTCCGGTGGCATGGTAGTCATCGTGGTTAGTTTATCCTTGGTATCATGGGCATATTGGTAACCTTGACCGTAATGAAGCTTTTTCATCAGCTTTGTTGGTGCATTCCGAATCTGAAGGGGAACGGGTAAATTACCAGTCTTCTTGATGATCTGGTGAGCAGCTTGTCGAGCGGTATAAACCGCATTGGACTTAGGAGCTAGTGATAAATAAATCACGCATTCGGTCAGATAAACATCACATTCCGGCATTCCTAAAAATTGACAGGCTTGGAAGGTATTAATAGCGATACGCAGGGCGTTAGTATCGGCTAGACCGATATCTTCACTGGCAAAACGGACCAATCGTCGAGCAATGTAAAGGGGATCTTCGCCACCGTCAAGCATTCGCGAGCACCAATAAATAGCCGCATCCACGTCACTGTTACGCATTGATTTATGAAGGGCGGAAATAAGATTATAGTGTTCCTCATCGTGCTTGTCATAACGTAATGATCGGGTATTTACCAGTTGAGCTAGATCGTTAGTTGTCACAGTTACCTTTTTCCCATCGCGTTGACCGTTTAAGACTGCCATTTCTAGAGTATTGAGAGCGACTCGCGCATCCCCATTAGCAAAATGGGCGATGGTAAGCAGTTCACTTTTCGAACAATGGATCTCTAAGCCCGGGAAGCCGGCCGGATGATTGAGGGCTCGTTTAAGAATTTGGACGATGTCGTCTATGGTTAAAGCCTTAAGGACAAAGACCCGACACCGGGAGAGCAGGGCGGCATTGATCTCAAAAGACGGGTTTTCGGTAGTGGCCCCGATTAAAATGATACTGCCACGCTCAACGAAAGGCAGGAAAGCATCTTGTTGGGCCTTGTTAAATCGATGAATTTCATCGATAAAGCAGATCGTTCGTTCACCATATTCTCGATTTCGTTCAGCCTCTTCCATAATCTTTCTGATCTGTTTGATACTGGATGTGACAGCGCTAAAGGTGATGAAATGCGCTTTAGTTTGGTGGGCAATAATTCGAGCTAGGGTGGTTTTACCAGTTCCTGGTGGCCCCCAGAAGATGAGTGAGGAAAGCCGGTCATGCTCAATCAGTTCACGAAGCACCTTACCGGGACCAAGCAGGTGTCGCTGTCCCACAAAATCATCGATCATAGTGGGTCGGACCCGGTTAGCAAGGGGGGTATTTTGTGGTTTTGACTGAGCAAATAACGATTCTTGGTGCATAATGGGACCTTCTTTCAGCTGTATTTTAAACTAAATCTTAACAAAATTGTATTAAGAAGCGTGTTAGGATAAGGGTAACGAAGCTTAAAGGGGCAAAAACTGATGGAGAAACTAAAAAAATTTCGTGGCAATGGACTTGCCGCCAAAATCATGAATAATCTGGAAAACAGTCTGCGCGAATTACATCGGTGCGGTGATCACCGGTCGAACAAGGCCACCTTCATCGAAATGGGGATCCAACTCAGCGGTTTTAAGCATTCCCTATCGGATCCGGCGGCCTTTACTCAGCTTCTTCAAACCGCTCGGGAGACAAATGCGTCACCATACGTTTTGCCCCAGGTGACCTTTAACGTTAAAGTGCGCCAGTTAAAGCACTACCGAATTCCCGTTTATGCCCTTAATGAACGGGGTGGTGACCAGCCGGTGGTGGTTTATCTGGCTGGTGGTGCTTATATTCAACCGGCAGATAAGGCCCATTGGCAGTATCTTAATGAATTGGCCCGACAGACTGGTGCCCGGGTATACGTTCCAATCTATTCATTAGCGCCTCAACATAATTTTCGGTCTGCTTACCAAGAATTAGCCCAACTTTATGCTAGACTTTATCAGCTGGTGCCAGCCAGCAATATTACTTTAATGGGTGATTCAGCAGGAGCGGGATTGGCGCTTGGCTTTAGTGAATATCTTGGGCAGCGCGGTCTACCACAACCGGGACACCTGATCTTAATTTCACCATGGCTCGACCTGGACCTTACCAATCCAGTGATTGATCATTATGAACAAAATGATGTTACACTGAGTCGGTGGGGCTTACGTAAAATTGCGGATCTTTGGGCAGGTGAAGCTAGTCACCGTGACTATCGCTTGAGTCCATTGTTGGGGAATCTTGATCAGTTACGGGATGTCTATGTTATCGTTGGAACAAAGGAAATTATGTATCCCGATGCGGCCAAATTGGTTAAAAAGCTCAAGGCAGCGGGAATCTCTGTTCATTTTGTGATCGGGCGTGGAATGTTTCATATCTACCCTCTTTACCAGGTTCCCGAAGCCACACAAGTGATGCGTCGAGTTGTTAAAGTTGTTAATTCTTAATGAGGTGATTAGAAATGGCTAAAGTTGCAGTTGTATTTGCACCAGGTTGTGAAGAAGTCGAAGGATTATCGATCATCGATGTTTTGCGTCGGATGGGTGTTGAAACCACGATGGTTGGCTTGGAAGGCCTTAAGGTACCAGGAGCACACGGAATTGAGTTAACTTGCGACCGGGTGCTGGATGACTCTCTATTGGACTATGACGTGGTCGCCTTTCCTGGTGGTCGTGGTGGTGCCCAAAAATTGCGTGACAATGCCCAGTTGGAGAAGTTGATGCAGGAGCGCAACCAACAAGGAAAGTGGGATGCTGCCATGTGTGCGGCCCCGATCGCTCTGGCTAAATATGGTCTTTTGGATAACCGCGACTATACCTGTTTTCCAGGTATCAACAAGGAAGTAGACAAGACCGCCAAGAATGCCCACTTTAAGGAAGACATTACCGTCGTTGATGAGGGCGGCAAGGTAATCACTAGTCGGGGCCCAGCAACTGCCTTGGCTTTTGCCTTTCAGATTGCGGAAGTTCTAGGTTACGACACCAAGCAGATCAAACACGAAATGTTGTATGATTATTTGATGGATCAATGATAATTAATATCAATGTTAACTAAAAGAGCAGGGCTGCAATTTGAATTGTAGTCCTGCTCTTTTAGTTAGTATTTAACGAATTATTTATTAACGACATATTTGACAAGGTCACCATTGAGGGTTGCGACGGCATTGTTAGCGACGATCTTTCCCATACCGTCCCGCGCTTCAACGGAGGCGTTTCCAATGTGCGGCGTCAAAATAACGTTATCAAGCTTCTTAAAGGCGTCATTCACATTCGGCTCTGCTTCGTAAACGTCTAATGCCGCTCCGGCAATTTCGTGGTTGTTCAAGGCTTGTAAGAGAGCCGCCTCACTGATAACTGGACCACGGGCACAATTGATTAAAACAGCACTGTTCTTCATTAACTTAAACTGGTCGGCATCGATCATGTGATGAGTTTCTGGAGTTAATGGGCAATGTAAGGTCACGACATCGGCCCGCTTGAGTAATTCATCTAAGCTGACATATTCGGCAGCACAGGCAGCTTCGGTAGCTGGGTCAGCTTGGTGCCGTTGTGTATAGATAATTTTCATATTAAAGGCGTGCATCCGTTTAGCAACTGCACTACCAATGCTTCCTAAACCAACAATGCCGAGAGTCTTACCAGCTAGTTCATGGCCAAGGAAGAAAAGCGGTGCCCAGCCATCAAAACCAACTGTCCGCATGGTATGATCACCCTCTACGATCCGCCGCATTAAGGCAATCATCAGTCCACAGGCAACTTCGGCCGTAGCAGTTGAAGAAACAAATGGCGTGTTAGTAACGTCAATTCCCTTAGAACGAGCGTATTTAGCATCAATGTTGTTAAAACCGGCTCCAAAGTTAGCAATCAGTTTGAGGTTAGGTGCGGCATCAATTACATCCTTATCAACCTGGGTAGACAAAGGGGTGATGAGGACTTTGCAATCACCAACGTGTTTCAATAATTCCTCTTTAGTGATTAAGCCTTCGCCATTGAAAACCTCGTAATCAAGCTTAGCCTTGTCTAAAATCTTGGTTGCGATTGACGGTAATTTTGCGGAAAGATAAACAGTAGCCATTTTTTTCGCCTTCCTAAATAAAATACAAAGTAAACGCTTTCCGTCTTTTATTATATGCTTACTAAATATTTAATTCAAACGAGCAACAGTACTGGTAATGTTTAGTTATGGTTTAACCAGAAAAAGAAGAGATGGTGGCCTTTTTGGTCGATTCGTTGGTTAACCACACTGACTAAAATTAACATATTAGCGACTAGCGAATTTTTCTTACGGTAGGCAATGTAACGTGATTCCCAAAGGGAGGCATATTTATCTTTGTAATGACGGAGACCCTGAAAGCCATAGAGGTGGTAGCCGTATTCGTAAATGAAGTGAGCAATTTTTTCTTCAATGAAGCTGAATTGTGATTCACCGACGTTGGAAAGCGGGGCCATTCCAAGGTCAAAGTAGGTATAACCATTTTCTTGACCGTATTGATACATACTAATGAAGACCTTATCCATGATTCCCGATGGGGCATCCTTGCTATGCCGCATTAAGTCGATAGTCAAAATCTTTTTGCTTCCGGTAGGCATAAACGTGGCAAAAGCAACCATTTTACCATTCTTGTCACGCACAATGCCCACGGGAGCCTGGTTAATATAATAAGGGTCAAAGAAACCTAGTGAAAATCCCTTTTCCACTTCATGGCCTAACCAACTATCTGAAACCTGTTTCATTTCAGCCATTAACTGATCACTGAATGGCGGTTTAATAACGTTGAAAGTATAACCTTCCCGGTCGAATTTATGCATTAGAGCTCGTTGTGAACGCTGCTTCTTACCAGCGAGGGTAAAATCGGCTAACTTGACTAGTCCACTTTCACCAGTCTTGATAAAATCAAAGCCAAATTCGTGTAAGAGGAGAGTGACGTCATTGGACACCTCGTAGAATACTAATTGGTAACCATATTGGTCGGCTTCCCGAATAAATTGACGAAAGGCTGGTCGCCAAACAGCACGATTACCAACTGGGTCACCCATGACAACGAGGCGGTCGTATTTACGTCGATACATGAAGAAAAGTTGGTCGTGTTGGTCGACCTGGTAGTAATAAAGGGCTTTATCCCGAAGAAAAGCGAGGTGGCTGATATTAGATCCACCATATTCCCTGATGACTTGACGAACTCGTGTGGCATCAAAACTGTGGATGGAATTGAAGGGATCCCAGCCAGTGGTGAAGTAGCGGAGAATGATAAACATTAGGATAAGGCCAATCAACAAACCAATCATACCGGATAACCAGATTCGTTCACCAGGGAAAAAGAGAAATTGTGGGATATGATGCTTGTCGGTATATTGCGGAGCATTGATAACACCAACGATGATGTAAAGAATGAAACTACCAGCGAAGATTAAGCCATCGATAATAAATTTACTAATGGAATATTGCAGTTTTTGACGGTAAAGCACGTGTCGAGACATCAAGACAAAGAGAAGAACGATACTTAAATAAATAGTGAGACTCCAGGTCCCTAAATTCCAAATGGTATTGCCAATACCGATTAGCAATAAGATCAGTGTTGGCCAATAAGCTTTTTTAACCTTAGCTTGGAGTCCTCGGGCACAGGCTAACATAGCGACCGCAAAGAGAATGGTGGTCATTTGATGGAGGAAGAAGAAGGTGTAAGGGTAAAGGTGCTGGAATAGTTTATTTTGGGCTGTCAAGTCAGGAACAGAGGCTGTTAAAAGCATTAGAATTCCGGAGATATACATAAAGGCGGTAATTAGAAAATAAGCGGTTTTACGAACCATCATTAGTGGTAGGCCATCGAAAAATTCATTCATTTGGTAAGCCAGGTTATGAATGAACATTCCCGCTGCTACGATCAATGGGACAATATAATAGAAAATTCGAAAAAGTAACAACCAAATCACGATGGTTGTCCGTGGAATCCCCAAGAGAGCTAATTCAAACATCATCATAACGTCGAAAGATCCTAGTGCACCGGGAATCATCGAAATTACCCCGAGCACTTGGGCAACCACATATAGTGGGAAAACACTGATTAAGTTTTGTCGAACTCCAAGGCACCAACCAACTAGTAGGAAGAAAAGCGCCACCAGTAACCATTCAAAGGTAGAACTAGTGACAATGAAGCCTTCTAATTTAGGGGTGATATCTTTAAAAAACTTACTGTCATGAACGAGAGTGAAGTAAAAAACTAATGGGAAATAAAGCCCGCCGCCTATTAACCAAATTGCGTACTGGTGGAAATGCCCACCATTATGGAAAATAAACATGATAATGAGGGCTAGCCAACAAATAACGGAAAGTCCAGACAGTAAGAAGAGAGCAATTTTGGAAATTGCAAAGAGAATTTGCTTTTTAGTGGCGTTTTTACGATAGAAATAGGCTCGTAAAGTAGAACCCAGTAATCCACCGAAGCCAGCAATGTTAGTTAGGGTGTTAGTAATCCAACCGCAACGGATAATGTAGGATCGGGGAAATTTCCCGGGTAATAAATGCGCAATGGCAAAATCGTATCCCAACATTGGAATGACGGCAATACAACCCGTTACTAATAGTAAGATGAGACTTGCCCAGGAAAGATTAGTTAAGCCCATTCCAACCTGATGCCAGTTAACGGTTTTAAAAAAAGCACCTAGGGCGTGGATGACAAAAATTAGTACTGATGTGACAAAGAGTAGTTTAATGATCCGGGAATACTTTTCCCACCAATATTCAAAGTGCACCCTAAAAGCATCCATTACAATTTCCTCCTTACTGTAATGATTGCCTATATTATAAGCTATTTAACAAGGGTCGTCAGGGAACCAAACAAATTAAGTATTGACGTAACGATTAAGTTCACGTATACTCATAAGTGTTGATAAATGGTCCGTTGGTCTAGTTGGTTTAGGACGCATCCCTGTCACGGATGAGATCACGAGTTCGAGTCTCGTACGGACCGTAATATTACAGAAAAGTTGAGTCCTGATACTCAGCTTTTTTATTTTGCATTGGAGGAAACAGATGGAAAATACATGGGTTTATCGAGGAACCAAGCCAATCAAGATTAAGAAATATTTACAACAGTTGGGAATGGGACACCGTCTTTTCAATGAAATAAAAAATGGACAAGGAACCTTTCTGGTTGACCACCGTCCAGTACGGCCAACCACCAAAATATTGCCTAACCAACCATTAACCATCAAAGTTCAACCAGAGCCCTCTGATCCTCGAGTTATTGCTAGTACGTTACCCCTTCAGGTGACTTATGAGGATGCCAACTGGTTAGTAATTGATAAGCCAACTGGGATTAGTTCAATTCCGGGTCCCAGCAACCAAGAAACAACGATTCTTAACCAGATTAAGGGTTATTTAAAGCAAAAACAGGCACCAGATTTACGGCCCCACCTGATCACCAGGCTAGATCGTGATACTAGTGGGTTGCTTTTAGTTGCTAAACATCATGTTGCTTCTAGCATGATTAGTCAGCAAGTCCAGCAACACCAAATGTTGAAAGAATATTCGGCCTTAGTTAAAGGGGTAGTTAAAGATGATCATGGTATGATTGAACGGCCAATTGCCCGCCGCCCTGGTCAGGCCCGCCGGGTAGTTGCTCAGGATGGTCAAACAGCCCGAACCGAATATTGGGTCGAAAAACGTAATTCGACTTGGACCTTGGTACGAATCCGTCTACATACTGGTCGGACACACCAGATCCGGGTACATTTTGCTAGCATTGGTCATCCATTAATGGGTGATTCACTATATGGTGGAATGGTAACTGGTGTTGACCATCAATTATTGCATGCCGCGAAGTTGTCATTCACTGATCCCTTTACGTTACGGCAATTAACCTTTACTTCACCGTTGCCAATTGAATTTAAGCAGTTTATAATTCAATGAAGAGTCAAAACTAAAAGGCTGACGAGAAAGTTTCCTTCCCGTCAGCCTTTTAAATCTAATGCATTTGCTTTAACAGTTGTCTAACTTGTTGAGCTTGGAATTCTTGTTTAGCGTGTTGGATCACTTGTTGTCTTTGTTTAGCACTTAAGTGTGGATTTTTGATCATTGCCTTTTTTATCTGAGCACTTACATAAGCTTTACCAGCCTGTTGGGCAGTTGCTTGTCCTTTAACTGCTTGTGGCGACTTGTGGCGACTTGGCAGCCGCTTGTAATTTACTAGCCTGTTTAACCGTTAATTTAACGTAGGTTTGAGGATATTCCAGAGTATTAGTACGCTTAACCAGGCCCTTGTTCATTCCGGACCATGCGTAAAGGACCCGGTAAAAATTATTCTTGTAACGCCAGCGAGTTTCCGTGGTGACAAGCCGTGGGGTGGTTCGGTTGGTCCACTTAATTTTACTGTGTGTGTATTCGTTGGCTTGAGTATGTTGGGGCTTTTGCTGATGAAGGGTCGTCTTATAGATATAAACGTTATCTTCGCCATTGGTGCCAACAGGTTGATAAAGTGCTAAGGGCATTGTAGGCGCTGCTGAATAGATTCGACGATTGGTAGTCGTAGTAACTTGGTACATCCCAAAATGATGACTATAGTTAAGAGTCATCAGTGCGGTCGAGCCAACGAAGAGTAGACCAGTGATAGTCGTTAAGGCAACTCGCATGCCAAAATTTTTGACTAGCATTACACTAAGGAAAAAGGCAATTGCGGCTGCAAACATAATAATAACGATCATGATTCTTGATCCTCCTTTCGATTGGTGGAGTTAACGATGTCGGCATTGCCGATTCGTGGATGGATCCCATTCCCACTCGTGACGAAGAATGTTAAGACAAGGCCGAGTAGTGAAAAAACGATTGCAAACCAGAAGGCAGCATGGTAGCCCATCAACGTAGCATCAAACATCTTGGACTTGTATTGCAACGGTGCCTGGCTTAGCAGTGCATGAGCGGGCTTGTGGTTGTTAGTAATATTGGTAAGGACGGAAATCATAATTGCTGTCCCTACAGAAGTGGCAACTTGCCGTAAGGTGTTATTAACTGCTGTTCCGTGGGCAATTAAGTTAATAGGTAAAGAATTCATTCCGGCGGTGGTGACCGGCATCATTACCATGGAAATACCAAACATCCGCACTGCATATAAGAAAACGATGTAAAGAGTTGGTGTATCACGAGTAATAAAAGCAAAAGGCAAGGTACCAACAGTCAAAATGAACATCCCGGTAACGGCCAGCCGTTTAGCACCGTAGCGATCAAAGAGGGTTCCAGTTACTGGACTCATAATCCCCATTAACAAAGCTCCAAAAAGCAAGGTGAGCCCTGAATGAAAGGCCGACATACCATGAATGATTTGCAAGTAAAGGGGAATAACCAGTTCTACTCCAACCATGGCCATCATGACGATTGAACTCAAGATTGTAGCCAAGGTGTATTCGGCACTTTCAAAGACCTTAAATTCTAGGAAAGGTTCATCAAGCTTATTTTGCCGCAACACGAGGATAACCACGAGAATAGCACCGATGATGATCGTGCTGATAACCAGTGGACTAGTCCAGCCTTTATCACCCACACTGGAAAAGCCATAAAGCATGCTACCGAAGCCGGCCGTTGATAAGACAACAGATAACCAGTCAAGTTGAGGATGGTGGTTGGGGATCACGTTTTTAACGAGGAAAAAACTAGCAATGATAACCAAAGCAGTAATTGGCACAATCATACCGAAGAGCCAGCGCCAACTATAGTTATCAATAACCCATCCAGAAAGCGTGGGCCCGATTGCTGGAGCCAAACCAATGACTAAACCGTTTAGCCCCATGGCAGCTCCCCGCTTTTCTGGTGGATAGATCAACATCATAATGTTCTGCATTAGTGGCATGGTGATTCCCACCCCGACCGCTTGGGTAAGTCGAGCGGCAAACAGGACACCAAAGGATGGCGCTAACCAAGCCATGACTGTGCCAATTTCAAAAATAATCATGGCAATAATAAAGAGCCATTTGGTATTGAAACGGCTACTTAGGTAAGCACTGATCGGGATCATGATACCGTTGACCATTAAGAAACCAGTTGTAAGCCATTGGACTGTTGAAGTACTAATATTGAAGGCATTCATCAAGGCAGGAAAGGCTGTCGAAAGAATGGTTTGGTTAAGAACCGTACAAAAGGCCCCAATCAAGAGGACTAGGACCATTAGAGAACGATTATATGGTTGATTATTAATGTCGACATTAGCTGCGGCATTGTTATTCACGTGGAAGACCTCTTTTCATTTTTTTGTCATGGTTATGATAGTAAGATAATTTAACATTTTTGTCAAATTATTTGACAAAAATGTTAAATAAGATATATTTTTAGTATGATAATTTAATCGTTGAAAGGAGAAATTGAATGGATTCGTTAGCTCAACGGTTACGTAACCTCTGTGTAAGTGGTCAATTGAAAATTAGCTTGACAGAATTAGCAAAAGAAACTGGAGTATCGCCACGCCAAGTTCGCTACTGGGAAAGAAAGGGGTACATTAAGTCTGAGCAGAACCAGCAAAATGCTAATCACCGTTTTAGCCTAGTTACTATTTTTCAAGTAGCGATTATCAAATATTTTTTGGATCAGGGATATACTTTGACAGCTGCTGTTCAGAAGGAACGTCAGCGTCGTGAGAATATGGCTGTTTTTAAGCAATTCATAGGAGATCGAATCACTAATGTTCGACAACTTGGTGAGCACAGTGGGGAAGTGGAGCTAGGACCGCTAACCGATGACCCAACAAAGGAAGTTTATGCCCTGGTGAAGAATGGTCAGACTAGTCTCCATCTTCGTCCTAGACAATGAGAAGTACGATTTAGTCATTCCATTATGACTATTTTGTGTTATGGTGGAATAGTGAATAATAATCCTTAAATTTTTGTATAAAGGAGGACGACACTTGTGAGTGAGCAAGGAGTACACTATACGGACCTCGATGCCGATGCCAAGGAAACAGCCTTGAAGTCTTTTATTAGTTATTACATTAACCAGTACCAGCAAAATAATCTAGAGATTCTGGGGTCAAAGGTTGATAATGGTGTAATGAGTACCATTAATGAAATCTTGAACTTGAATAAATTTATGGGTCACACAGAATTAATTGCTGAAAGTTACCGCTTATCTAAACCTTGTTATGAGAAACTTCTGAATGAATTGACAGATGTTTTATATCAAGAAGATGGCGAACCGGTTTCTGGCTGGGAAAAGAACTGGGAAGAACAAGAAATTAAGTTACCAAATGAAGACTAAATCCATATTAGCCCTAAAAAGGAGATGACATTGCCTCAATGGCATGTCGTCTCCTTTTTGCTTTGCTTTTAATTTACTATCCTCATTGTACTTAGTTGTGGTAAAATAAAAGCAGTTTTACGTACGGATAAAAAATAACCCAAATGATTGCCAATTGAATAAGTATTTACCGACCTTGTAAATCACAAAGCGGTTCTTTTGGCCTACTTATTTTTCCGTGAGAACTTATGCGTGAGAATTGTTAAATAAAAAAGGAAAGAAAGGTATTATGGCAAAGTTAAAAATTAAGAATAACGAAGTTGCCTTTTACGCCATGGGTGGCCTTGGCGAAATCGGCAAGAATATGTACTGTGTTCAGTTCCAGGATGAAATTGTTATTATTGATTGTGGCGTTCTTTTCCCTGAAGATGAGTTGCTGGGGGTTGATTATGTCATTCAAAACTATGACTACCTGGTAGAAAATAAGGATAAAATCAAGGGAATCTTCATTACTCACGGTCATGAAGACCATATTGGCGGATTGCCATTTCTTCTACAAAAGATCAATGTGCCAATCTACGCTACCCCGTTTGCAATGTCGCTGATCAAGGGAAAACTTGATGAAAAACATTTGCTGCGCAACGCTGAATTGCATGAAATTAATGAATTCGATGAGGTGCACTTTAAGAAGTTATGGGTTAGTTTCTTTAGAACGACTCACTCCATTCCAGATACTATTGGGGTAGCGGTTCACACTCCTCAAGGAACGATTGTTTACACTGGGGATTTCAAATTTGATTTAACCCCGGTTGGGCACCTGCCAGGTCCTAATCTTCAGCAAATGGCCAAACTAGGGGATGATGGAGTTCTTCTCCTAGCTTCCGATTCGACCAATGCAGAACGTCCGCAATTTACAAAATCTGAGCGGTGGGTTGATATCCATATTCGCCGAATCTTTGAGCGGATTAAGGGACGAATTATCTTTGCTTCTTTTGCTTCCAATGTTTATCGGTTGCGGGAAGCTTCTGATGCTGCTATTGCTCAGGGCCGTAAGATTGCCGTTTTTGGTCGAAGCATGGAAAATGCCATTGCGGCTGGCCAGGAACTAGGGTACTTAAACATTCCCAAAGATTCCTTAATTGACCAAAATGATATTAATAATTATCCACCGGAAAAGGTCCTGATTATGTGTACTGGGTCTCAGGGTGAACCAATGGCGGCCCTGAGCCGGATTGCTAACGGGACTCACCGGCAGATTTCTATTCAGCCAGGGGATACGGTAGTCTTCTCCTCTAATCCAATTCCGGGCAATACCACTAGTGTTAACGCCTTAATCAATAAGCTGGAAGAGGATGGCGCAAGCGTAGTTCATGGTTACGTTAACAATATTCACACTTCTGGTCATGGTGGTCAGATTGATGAAGAATTTATGTTACGTTTAATGAAGCCCAAGTTTTTTGCACCGGTGCATGGTGAGTACCGGATGCAAAAGATTCATACCAAGTTGGCTCAATTGACCGGGGTACCGAAGCAAAACTGCTTTATTTTGGAAAACGGGGATGTTTTGGCATTAACAAAGGATTCTTGTCGGCTGGCTGATCATATTGATAGCGTCAGTGATGTTTATATTGATGGCCGGGATGCTGGCGACACGGTTGGTAATCCAGAAATTCGTGAACGGCGGCTCCTATCTGAGGAAGGTGTAGTTACCGCAATTGCCGTGGTTGACCTGAAAGATTACCAAATTGTAGCAGGCCCAGATATTGTTTCCCGAGGCTTTGTCTATATGCATGAATCGCAAGAATTAATCAAGGCGGCTAACCATGAGGTCTTCTGGGCAATTTTGAATACCTTTAAGAATCACAAACATGTGGACCAGCGGGCGTTGAACCGGACAATTATTAGTCGGTTACAAAAATTGCTTTTTGACCGAACGGGTCGTAAACCAGTCATTATTCCAATGATTACCATCTTAAATGGGAATCATCGGTCAGAGAATCATCATTATCGGCGTTCAAATCGCCACCGTAATAATAAGAAGGAAGAATGAACACCGTCAAAGAACTAATAGCGCTCAACACGGTAATAAGAATGAGCATCATCAACATCACCGCCGATCACACACGAATAATTCAAAGAAACATGATCAACAGTCAGCGACTAGTCACAATTAAGATTAAGTAGAAGAGACTTGCGGAAATATTTTCTGAGCAAGCCTCTTTTTTTGGATAGCATTAAAATTAGCTTAGTTTTCTGGTATCATCAATATTAATTAGTAAATTGTAATTCATGAAAGAGAGGAAGGAATTCCAGATGTCTGGAAGTGATTATTTAAAAATTTGGTACCGGGTTCAGATTGGGGCCACCCTATTAATCCTGGCAATGATGATGATTCGTAACTATGAATTTGATCGTCGGCGAATAGCTGCATTATTACTGGTGATGGTAGCAGTGCTAGCAATTGGCCTGATTGTTGAAATTCTTGACCAGCTGCCGGCAGTTATTAAACGGATTAATGCATGGCTCCAAGTTCTTTTGCAACCATTAATTCTTATTATGGCTTGGGATGTTATTACCCGGGAAATAATTGTTTTACTACATTTGCCATCGCGTGGTGTAGTTACCCTAATGATTATCTATTATTTTGTCATGTTTGCCCCCTTTGCCAACGTAATCGGTGGACAGCTAACTTTCAGTATTGAACGCTTTATTTTTGTATTTTGGACAATTCTTGTGGCCTTCTTACCCCTGATGGCCTTACCAACTAACCTGGTTGATAACCATTTTCTTTTAATGGCGTTATCAACGGGGGCAGTGGGAGCAGTATCCTACTTTGTTTTAATCATGACCGCCATGCGGGCCTGGAAACTTTCTTGGCCGGGTCTTCGTCCGCAATGGAGCAATGATTTTAACTGGTGGATTCTCTTAGGACTTGTTGCCCTTGACTTAATTTTCACCGCTCTTAATATCGGTGAGGTGCCTAATCTTCATGAGGCAAGTTGGGATTTAACCATGTCCGCCTTTGAAGCCGCTGTTTTGGAAGAAACACTTTTTCGTTTTGCAATCCTTGGGATCCTGTTTTATGCTTGGCGCAATTTCAAGCAACGTTTACCCTTGGCAATCGTGGTTAGCGCCTTGCTATTTGGCTTGGCACACTTATCAAATGCTGCCTTACAACATTGGGATATGACAATTTTACAAGCAGTTAGTGCTTTTGCTTTAGGGCTATTTTTTGCCATTGTTTATGTTTATACAGGTCAACTTTGGTTGGCAATGTTAATGCATGGCTTACTGGATTGGACGAGCTTTGTGGTAACCGGTTCTGATTTAATGCGAGGAACAACCTCCTGGCAAGATTGGGTAAGCGTGTTAGTGGAATTGGTCGTCTTTGTCGGAATAGCGGCATGGATGATGTTTGGCCAACGACGCCACGTAATGGAGCGGCATGTGGCCCGTTTAACAGGTGAACATCAACGTTTTGGCTTTTCAATTCGGTATTAATACTGAAGTCCAATGAATAGAGACTTTTATTTTAGGAATACCAAAAATAATTATTTACAAATGCTAGATAAGTAGTAATATAGAAATTGTAAGTTTAACGAAGGCGGGTAAGCAATATCTAGATCGTTAAATGAAAATGGAGAGAGGGGTATATTAATGTTTAAGATTACACCAAAGAAATTCAAGCGAATCCTCGTTGGGGTTGATGACGCACCGGATGCCCGGGCTGCTTTTTCATATGCAGTCGATAAGGCTAAACGTAATGGTTCTGAATTAGGGATCGTTTCGATTCTTGAAACCGGCCACGTTAGTGTTTACCAGATTCTAGACAAGGACTATGTTCACAGTAGTGAGGATGAATTGCGGAAACGGGTTAATGAATATGTCCAGGCTGCCATTGATTATGGTGTTGATCCCAAAAAGATTACGGCCATTGTTGACCAGGGTGAGCGGCCAGCGGAACGGATCTGCAACCATGTCATTCCTGCTTTCCAGCCTGATTTACTAATTGTTGGTTCAATCGGTAAATGGGGTAACCGAAAGGCCGTTGGTTCTCAGGCATCTTATATGACCCGTCACGCCGGAACCTCTGTTTTTGTAATTCGTACGACAGCAGTTGAAGATAACAAATAAGCCAATTTTAGAAGGCAACAGGACGATAGCCAAACTGGCCATCGTCTTTTTGTATACTATTAATTATTTGAACGTTTCTAAATTAGGATACTTATTGCCATACGTTAGGTTGAAATACATTATTTTTATGTTATAATAATTCTAAACTAAGAGGGGAAGGCGACGTAATGCCAAAGAAAAAAATGTCGCTAGCACAAAAGGTCAATGTTCTGCGGGCCAGTGTGATGGGAGCTAACGATGGAATTATTTCTGTTGCTGGGATTGTTATCGGTGTGGCAGCCGCAACTAGTAATCCTTATTCTATTTTAATTTCTGGACTATCCGGAAGCCTAGCCGGGACAATTTCAATGTGCATGGGGGAATACGTTTCCGTTTCTACCCAAAAGGATTCTCAAAAGATGGCGTTGATTAGTGAACGTCAGCGGTTAGCTGACCAATACCAACAAGAGTTTAATTACGTTCAAAGAAAGTATGAAAAACAAGATATTGATCCACAACTTGCACATCAAGCAACTACGGAACTGATGGATAAAGATGCCTTGGGAACAGCCGTTCAAGAACGGTATGGCTTTAATCCACGCGATTTTACGAGTCCGTATGCGGCCGCAATTGCTTCTTTTATTTCTTTTCCTACTGGTTCTATTTTACCAATGGTAGCGGTCACGATGGCTCCCGGTGACGTTCGGATCTTGGCAACGATGATCGCTGTTTTAGTGGCACTTCTGATTACCGGTTATTGTGCCGCCATCCTTAGTAAGGCTAACCGAATAAAGTCAATGCTTCGCAATGCGATGGCAGGCTTTTTGACGATGTGTGTAACTTATATTATTGGTCAGCTGTTTGCTCATTAAGGGGATTGAAGTACAATGGCAAAGATTAAGCGTCAAAAACAGACGATGGAAGAAAAATTAAATACTTTGCGGGCTGGTGTACTAGGCTCTAATGATGGTATCTTGACTGTTGTAGGGGTTTTGGTATCCGTGGCGGCTGCAACGTCTAATCGTTTTACGATCTTCATCGCTGGCCTTTCGGACCTATTAGCTTGTGCTTTTTCAATGGCTTGTGGTGAATATGCTTCTGTTTCTACCCAGCGTGATACCGAGGAATCGGCGGTTAAAAAGGAACGACACCTATTAAAGACCAACTTTGCTGACGAATTAACTGCGGTTAAGCAATACTATATTAATAAAGGAGTTACTCCGACGACTTCGCTAGCAATTGCAAAAGATTTGTTAAATAAAAAACCACTGCGAACGATGGTACGAATTAAATACGACATTGAGTTGGGGCATTTTCTGAGTCCTTGGGATGCAGCTTTTTCTTCACTCTTTAGTGCTGCCGCTGGGGGAATTTTTCCACTCTGCGCAATGACCTTTGCACCTAATGCCTTAAAATGGTATGCGGTTATTCTAGCGGTTGTTTTAACAAGTGCCTTAACCGGATTTATTAGTTCTAAACTTGGCAATGGTTTAGTTAAGATTGCGGTGATTCGTAATATTATCATTGCCTTGATTACTGTAGCAATTCACTATGGAGTCGGTAAATTATTCTAAAATAGTTATTAGTTATGTTATGCTGGGTAACTGGTATTTATAAAATAAATAGACGGCTAGTAAGAAATGTATTTCTTACTAGCCGTCGTTTATTTTAAGCTTTAACGTGATTGTGAAGTTTTCTGACCAGTTTTATAACCGTCGGCCTGAATAATGTGTTCTTCATCAACCGGAGTATTGAAAAGTTCCTCATCGCGCCCCCGAGCACATTCTGCTTGAAGGGTAATGTGACAGATGCCATATTTTTCACGCAAAATCTTTTCAACTTGAGTATAAATCTTTTCAACTTGGCTGAGTAGCAAGTCTTGGCAATTAAGGTGGGCAGAGAAAATGATCCGGTGTTCGTCAATCATCCAAGCGTGAACATGGTGAACATCTATTACTCCGGGGACTTTTTTGATGTCGCTAGCAATGCTTTCGTAATCGAGATCTGGTGCTGATTGCATTAAAATTTTGACGGTTTGATTAATGATTGGCCAAGCTTCGTAAGCAATGTAAAGGGCCACAGCAATCGTTAAGAACGGGTCTAACCAGGGAATGTTGACAAAGGTTAAGATTACTCCACCGATGATTACCGCTACCGATGAGAGTGCATCAGAAAGCACGTGAAGATAGGTAGCTTTGACGTTCAGGCTATCGTGACTGCCGGCGTGCAGCAAAAGAGCGGAGGCAAGGTTAGCCAACAGCCCAATGATAGCTACTATCATCATTACCCCACCATTAATGTGCTGGGGATGATCAAGCCGTTGGATGGCTTCACCAATCAGGAAAATGGCAATGATAACCAGTAAAAGACTATTAGTAAGTGCTGATAGGATTTCTGCACGTCGGTATCCGTAAGTTCGTTGACGGGTTTCGGGATGACAGCCAATATGCTGAGCAAAGTAACCTAGAACAATTGAGAAAGAATCACCCATGTTGTGGAAGGCATCTGACAAAAGGGCCAAGCTCCCGGAAATCAATCCTCCAATAATTTCGACAACGGTGATTAAAACATTGAGTAAGGTAACCGCCAGAAAACGTTTACCGGTTATCTTTTCTTCCATAAAATTGGTCGCTCCTTAGTTATGAATTGCAATTGTTTGCCTAACCGGACTATAATTATTAATTGTTACTCGGTAAAAGTTAGGGTTTCCAAATTACTCTTTCATGATATGCTATAATAATTTTATATTCAACTGAGTGATTGAGACTATTATTTTCGTGACCGTTCGAAGGCCAGATTCTTACTTAGAGGTGAATTAGTATTGACTCCAATGAAGGAAGACTACCTGAAAATCATTTTCGAACTTGGCGGCAGTTACAAGAAGGTTTCTAATAAGGATATTTCCTTAGGATTGGGAATTGCAGCTGGTTCTGTTACTGAAATGGTTTCCAAGTTGGCGGATGAAGGACTGGTCGTCCACGAACCGTATGCGGGAATTACACTAACTAAAAAGGGCCAGCGTTATGCAGCTGAGCTTGTTCGTAAACACCGCCTGTGGGAAGCTTTCTTGGTGGATAAACTCAATTATAACTTTGCGGATGTTCATCCGGAAGCTGAAGTCCTTGAGCACCAGACGAGCGATCGTCTAGCTACGGCTTTAGATGATTTCCTTCACCATCCCAAAACCTGTCCTCATGGTGGGGTAATTCCAGCAGCTAATGGTCATTTTCCCGATGTTAGCCACCGTTTGCTTGCTGACGCCAAAGATGGCGAGAAAGTAGAGCTAGAACGTTTTCTGGATAACCATGAGCTCTTGACCTATTTAGAGGAGCTTGACCTTCGTCCTCAGGATAAGGTAATGGTTGTTCGTCATGAACCGTTTGAAGGCCCCATTGTGATTACCAAAGTAGGAGAAAAAACACCAATTAATGTTTCTTACAAAGCAGCTCACAATATTTTTATTAATGAGAAATAGTTTGCGGTTAGCCCGGTAAGCAATAATTTTGTTTACCGGGCAATTTTCTTTGCTAAAATACACTTATAAACAAACCTTACTGAGGGAAGTGGAAAAATAGTGTTAACCAAGAAGCGACGACGCTTGGCATTGCGAACTTGTTCTCTAGCTGGACGATTACTAGTGGAAAATGGATCGAACATGGATCGGGTTAATGACACTCTCCATCGAATGGCTAATAGTGCAGGATTAGAGGACTTTCAAGCCTTTACTACCGTGACCGGAATGGTGTTAGGAGCAAATAAAATGCCTAATGCGATTGTAATGGATATTCGGCGACGTAAAAATGATTTGAGTAAGGTGACGGCCGTTAATGAAATTTCCCGGGAAATGGCCCAGGGCTTGGTTACCTTACCAGAAGCCTACGCTCAGTTACAGTGGGTCGATCGTCAGGGCCCTTACAAGTATCAAAACCTAATTGAAGCTCTGGCAGCGGCAATTTTAAGTTTGGCCTTGATGATTGTCTTTACTGGTGATTACCAAGACTGCTGGGCTGGCTTTATCGATGGTGGTGTTAGTTATGCCGTTTTTTCTTATATGATTCGTAAATTTAAAATTCAATACTTAGGTGAATTTTGTTCTTCTTTAGTAATTGGTTTTTTAGCTGTCCTGCTGGTAAAACTCGGTTGGGCACAGAATGTTAACGACATTATCATTGGAGCAGTGATGCCGTTGGTTCCGGGAATTCCGTTAACTAATGCCGCACGCGACCTGGTTTCGGGTAACCTGATCAGTGGACCAACTCGCGGAGTTGAAGCCACGTTAACGGCCGTGGCTATTGGAAGTGCAATCGTGATCGTCTTGCACTTTGCTTAGGGGGCGGGATAATGCATTATTGGTTAAATTTATCACTTCAGTTTATTCTTTCCTATATTTCAACCATTTGCTTTGGAATTTTACTCCATATTCCTGTCCGTGCATATAACGTTGCGGGTATTATTGGTGGTGGAGTATGGGTGGTTTATTGGATTATGTACGACCAAAAGGGGATTGGTTTGTCGTTTAGCAACTTAGCGGCGGCGGTTTTAATTGCTGTCTGTAGTCGCTTTGCCGCCCAACACAAGAAAATGCCCGCAATTGTTTTTGAAGTACCGGCCTTAGTCCCATTTGTACCTGGTGGTCAGGCTTATAAGATGGTGCGTAATTTTGCGATTGGTAATTATCACTTGGTGAATATATATTTTTATCAGGTAGTGGTGATTGTCGGGGCTATTACCCTTGGCTTTGGACTAGGAGAACTTTTGAACCGTATTATTCATTATCATCATTGGCAAATTATTAAAAGGACTCGATAATGTGGTATACTCAGTTGAAATCTAAAATAGGAGACTAAAATTAAAAATGTTTATTGAACGAGATCACTATCGATGGCGTCGCTTTGTCATCAGTGGCGGATTGTTTATTATTTTGATGTTGTTACTTAAATTTAATTCATCAGTTTTAACAATGATTGATGCCGTTTTACAGTCGCTTTTTACTGGCCAACATGTTGAAGGAGCTGGCTGGCTTCATGCTTTGATGACACTTTTGTCATTTCTGGCTAAACCGGGGATGGACATTTTATGGGCTTTAATCATCGCTGCTTGGCTGTGGATTAAGCGTTACCGGATTCCGGCATTATGGGCACTCGGTACCTTGTTTGGTGGCGATATTTTAGGAGAAATCTTCAAGCATATCGTTAAACGGGCTCGTCCAGCTCAACACTTAGCAGCTGATAATGGTTATAGTTTTCCGAGCGGTCACACCTTAGGAATCTTTTTAGTGGCGGCGATCTTATTGTTGATTGTTATTCCATTGCTTCGTAAACACTCGACCCGAACCATTTGTCAGATATTGATTGTCTTTGTCGTCTTTTTTGTGGCGGTTTCCCGGGTTTACCTGTATGCACATTGGCCTTTTGATACGATTGGGGCAATGCTGCTTGCTTACGCTTGGCTTCAATGTGCTGAGTGGTTGTATGTGGCTTGGGCACCACGTTTGCGTCGAGTAGCATTCTTGTCAGATTCTGAAATTTAAGAGGAAAGCGGCTGAGGAGGGATCCTTGGTCGCTATTTGCTATTATGATGATTACGACTAAAAGATTAATTATTCAACGAGCGGTTATTGGTGACGTACCAGGCTTGCGGACTCTGTTAGCTGATCAACGCTTATTGCGCCTTAGTCGTTTTACGATTTTGCCGACCTCACCAGCCATTGCAATGATGATTGAAACATTGCATCCCCTGGTTATTCGCCAACGAAACGCACCTAAACATATTATTGGTATGCTCACTTTGCAGCGCCGGGGAGAAAGAAAATGGGAATTAGGCTATCTCTTACAGGCCGCTTTATGGGGACATGGAATCATGACTGAGGCGGTAGCCGGGGTTGTTTCACAATTAAAAGCAGGAACGAGTTTAATTGCTTTTGTGGAGCCGCAAAACCGGGGATCGCAGTTGGTCCTTGAGAAAAATGACTTTCAACGTTACCGGGAAGATGCTTGGCAAATTTGTTATCGGTATGATCAAAAATAACTTGTGTTATAGGAAGATTAGAGTATAATTAGAATATAATGAAGAGGTTGCGTTGCTCATTAGTAACATTGGTTAGGTGAATAAGCACCATAGCCAACGCAAAAGGGAGTAATGCCGAAACGTAGCTAGTCTTATTGCTAAGCTGAGTTGGGTCATCGCCTAAAAGGTGGTGAACTGTCGCAAGTACTGCGGGGCGCTTCCAAATAGATTCAAATATTGGGTCTTTTAATGGGGTTCCCCGTTAGAAGGCTTTTAATTTAACTATTTTGGAGGAATGAGTTTATGGCAGATAGTACGGATCATTCGACCGGTCATATTAAGCGATCTCTAAAGACTCGCCATTTGTCAATGATTGCCCTAGGGGGGACCATTGGGACCGGTCTTTTTATTACTAGTGGTGAGGCAATTTCCACTGCTGGGCCAGGTGGAGCCCTGGTGGCCTATGTTGTGATGGGCTTCATGGTTTACTTTCTGATGACTAGTCTAGGAGAAATGGCTACCTATATGCCGGTGACTGGTTCTTTTTCTGCCTATTCGACGAAGTTTGTTGATCCTGCCCTTGGCTTTGCGATGGGCTGGAATTATTGGTTAAACTGGGCGGTTACGATCCCTGTGGATGCAACGACGGCCGGAATCATTATGAATTATTGGTTACCCAATGTTCCGCAATGGATTTTTAGTGTGACCGTTCTAATCCTGATTTTTGTAATCAATTACCTTTCCGTCCGTTCTTATGGTGAAACAGAATATTGGTTGGCATTAGTTAAAATTGTTACCGTGATTATCTTCCTAATCATCGGTGTTGCCATTATCTTAGGAATTATGGGTGGCCATGCGGTTGGCTTAAGTAATTTCCATTATAAGAAAGCACCGTTTGTTGGCGGAGTTCCATCAATCATTAGTGTTTTCCTGATTGCTGGATTCTCCTTCCAAGGGACTGAGTTAGTCGGAATCACCGCTGGTGAAGCTAGTGATCCTGAGCATTCCGTTTCTAAAGCAATTCATTCAACTTTTTGGCGAATCCTAATCTTCTATATTTGTACAATTTTCATTATTGCATGCATTTTGCCATATACAGACAAAAATTTGTTGAACCAAAACGTTTCGAACGTTACGATGAGTCCGTTTACAATTATCTTTAAGCGGGCTGGCTTGGCAATTGCTGCTAGTATCATGAACGCTGTTATTTTGACGGCGGTAATTTCTTCAGCTAATTCAGGACTGTATGCTTCAACACGAATGCTCTTTTCTCAAGCACGTGAAGGCTTTGCTTGGCGCTTCTTGGGGTACGTTAACAAGCGAGGGATTCCAATTTATGCTTTAATAGGAACGATGTTTGTTTCTACATTGATTTATTTGACTCAATTTATTGGACCGCAAGCTTATAATTATTTGATTAGTGCTTCCGGTTTATGTGGCTTTATTGCTTGGCTAGGAATTGCCGTCTCACATTGGCGCTTCCGGCGGGCTTACGTTACTCAGGGCCGTGACCTTGGCGATCTTAAGTATCGTTCATCTTTCTTCCCGTTTGGACCGATCTTTGCTTTCATCGTTTGCTTCATTGTCATTTGTGGACAGAATGTGAATGCCTTTATCAAGTTGGATTGGCAAAATATTGCTATTTCCTACATGAGTGTACCAATCTTCCTGATCTTGTTTATTTACTACAAGGTTCGGTACAAGACGCATGTGATTCCACTTGACCAAGTAGACCTTTCACATGGTACCAAGGGTGAAAAGTATGTACCAGATGATGAGAATAAATAATTATTAACCACAAAATATGGCCGCTTATTAGTGGCCATTTTGGTTTTAAATGGTAAAATGGTAGGCGTGCATTTTGAAAATAAGACTAGAATGAAGAAGGGATAGTTACTAAATGATTGCTTTAGCAGGAACAATCGGAGCCGGAAAAACCAGTTTGACTCGGCTCTTAGCCAACCATCTAAATAGCCAAGCCTTTTATGAATCCGTTGACGACAACAAAATTTTGCCGCTCTTTTATAAGAATCCCAAGAAGTATGGCTTCTTATTACAAGTTTATTTTTTAAATAAGCGTTTGGATGAAATCAAAGCTTCTTATGGTAATGATTTAAATGTTTTAGATCGTTCAATTTTTGAGGACGCTTTGCTGTTTAAGCTTAATGCTGATATGGGACGGGCAACGGAGACTGAATCAAATATTTACTCTTCGTTGTTGCATAATATGATGGAAGAATTACCTGATCAGCTTCATCAAAAGACTCCTAATCTGTTAATTACGATTCAGGTATCGTTTAAGACAATGCTGCGGCGAATCAAAAAACGTGGTCGTTCTTATGAACAAATTACCAATGATCCGTCACTCTATTCTTATTACAAGAATCTTAATGAACGATATGCGACTTGGTATCAAAACTATGATCAAAGTCCTAAAATATTAATTGATGGTGATAAGTATGACTTTGTGGAAAATCCAACAGCTGCTCACAAGGTTTTACAAATGATTGACCATAAACTAGCAGAATTGAATTTAAAATAATATTTGACAAAGCATTACTAACGGTGTTATATTGATTAAGTTGATTTGTTTCAACTTAATTATTTGGAGGATTAGCTCAGTTGGGAGAGCATCTGCCTTACAAGCAGGAGGTCACAGGTTCGAGCCCTGTATCCTCCATATGCGGATGTGGCGGAACTGGCAGACGCGCAAGATTTAGGATCTTGTATCTTTTGATGTAAGGGTTCAAATCCCTTCATCCGCATTCAGCTTTTTCAAAGAAGCTGTTGACAATTCTGTTAATCACGTGTATAGTTTATAACTGTTGATACGGAATGTGTCAAGAACTTAATATGCGGAAGTAGTTCAGTGGTAGAACATCACCTTGCCATGGTGGGGGTCGCGGGTTCGAATCCCGTCTTCCGCTCTTATGCACCCATAGCGCAATTGGATAGAGTGTCTGACTACGAATCAGAAGGTTGAAGGTTCGACTCCTTCTGGGTGCATTGTCAAGCGTGACAGTTATCTCGTGGAGATGGGTGTGACGCTTATTTTTTTCGGAAATTAGCTCAGCTTGGTAGAGCGCTGCGTTCGGGACGCAGAGGTCGCAAGTTCGAATCTTGTATTTCCGATCACCTGAAGCTACTATCTGGAAGATTATTCTAGGTAGTGGCTTTTTTGTATATTGATACAAAGAGGGAGGTGCCTTATGCGTAAAATTATTTTAGTAGTGGCTACTATTTTTGCTGGCCTAATGATCTCAGTTAATGTTAACGCGGATCAATTTCCCAATGCATCACCGTTCAATTCATCTGCGGAATCTAGTACGGAAACAGAACTTAACATTGATACAAATAATGGTCGTGCGTCTCACCATTATGAAATTCCGCAAAATACACCAGTCCCACTAGAAGGAATTCGGTGGCCAAGTCAACGAGTTACGATTTGTTTGCAAACGGATGATCCCAAGATTCGACAGGCTTTTCAGGATGCAGTTAAGCGTTGGAATGCGACAAAGGCGATTCACTTTGTTTGGATAAAGGATCCCAAGCAAGCTCAGGTGGTCGCTCAAGATGGGGACCTATCGGATAATACTCATCCAGCAACGGTTGGCTATGTGACCTCACAGTTAGGTTCCACTGAAACTAAATTTAATCCTGATACTAATACTTTGATTAAGGCCACCTCGACTCTTGACCCGACACAGCTTGATTATACTAATCGTCAATTTCGTAGTGAAGTTGCTCAACACGAACTCGGCCATTCAATTGGCCTTGCTCATGCACCGACTTATGAACATAGTGTAATGATTCCCCGAAATATTAGGACTGGAATTACAAAGAACGATGTTGAGAGTGTTAGAATGTTATACCATCATGATTAGTTATTACTAAGCATTAGTAAGCAATTGTGACATTTTGCGCAATATTCTAGGAAAAGTTTAGTAAAAAACGTCAAAATTTTTTAAATTGGTTGTATAAGCTGAATCCGCACCCTAATAACAATCGTTAGTAATTACACAAAATTGGTCTGGAAACGGTGTCAAAATAGTTGGAAAATTCACTTTAAATTCCTTAACCAATCTGGTAATATTAACAATGTGAAATGTATAACATGTTGATGAAAAGGAGACTTTACCTTATGAAAGCTGCTGTTATTAATGATCCAGTAGACGGATTTGTTACTGTTAAGGATGTTAAACTTCGTGACCTTAAGCCGGGCGAAGCATTGGTTGACATGGAATATTGTGGCCTTTGCCACACTGATCTTCATGTTGCAGCTGGTGACTTTGGTAAGAAGCCTGGTCGGATTATCGGTCATGAAGGTGTTGGCCGTGTATCTAAGGTTGCTCCTGGCGTTACTTCTTTGAAGGTTGGTGATCGAGTATCAATCGCTTGGTTCTTCAAGGGCTGTGGCCATTGTGAATACTGCTTAACTGGTCGTGAAACACTTTGCCGCCACGTTCTGAACGCTGGATACACTGTTGATGGTGCGATGGCTGAGCAATGTATCGTTCCAGCCGATTATGCAGTTAAGGTTCCTGAAGGCCTGGACCCAGTTGAAGCTACTTCACTGACTTGTGCTGGTGTTACTATGTACAAGGCTTTGAAGGTTGCTGATATTAAGCCTGGTCAATGGGTATCAATTGTTGGTGCCGGTGGCCTTGGTAACCTTGGTGTTCAATTTGCTCATAACGTCTTTGGTGCTCACGTTATCGCCGTTGATGGTAATCCTGACAAGTTGGAAGCTGCTAAGGAAAATGGTGCCGAAATTTGCATCAACCGTCATGATGGTAATGTTGATGAACAGATTCAAAAGAAGGTCGGCGGGGTTCATGCCGCAGTTGTTACTGCTGTTACTACTTCTGCCTTTGATCAAGCCGTTGACTCACTACGCCCAGATGGTAAGTTAGTTGCTGTTGCTCTGCCACAGGGTGATATGAAGTTGAATATTGCTAAGACGGTATTGGATGGAATTATCGTTGCCGGTTCCTTAGTTGGTACTCGTCAAGACTTAGCTGAATGCTTCCAATTCGGTGCTGAAGGTAAGGTTCACCCAATTGTTCACACTCGTAAGCTGAGTGAAATCAACGATATGATTCAAGAATTGAAAGATAATAAGGTTGTTGGCCGGAACGTTGTCGATTTCAGCCTGGACTAATTAATAATTGATTTTAATAAATAATAAAGAGGTTGGATGATCCAACCTCTTTATTATTTATATATAAGATAACTTACTACTCGTCTCCGTCTCCAAAGGCATTATTAAAGCAAAATTAGTTAAAATATGGTAAAATATTGGTCAGAATTAGTCAAACAACGGAGGGTGATGGAATGGAAAACAGGAGTATTTCGGATATTATTGAAGACTACCTCAAAGGAATCTTTGGTGACAATACTCAAATTGAAATCCGCCGTTCAGAAATTGCTGATCATTTTAATGTGGTTCCATCACAAATTAACTACGTGATTAAAACTAGGTTTACCATTCAAAATGGTTACCTGGTTCAAAGCAAGCGTGGTGGCGGTGGCTACATTCGCATTGAGCGAGTTAATTTACTTGACGACGTGGATGTGTTAGACTCACTGGTCCAAGCAATTGGTGATTCGGTTCGTGAACGGGATGCATTTGACATTGTTCAAACGCTTTATAACGAAGGCGTGATTTCGCAGCGTGAGGGTGACCTAATGCTAGTAGCCTTATCTAAACAAACGCTTTCGTTAAATAATGCTAATTTGGAAAATAAGCTACGTGCACGAATATTAGTTTCGTTTCTCAATCGGCTACGCTATGAAAGTTAGAGGATGATTGTTAATGGATAACATGTTTACACCAAGCGCCAAACACGTGTTGGCAATCGCACATGAACAGGCAAAATACTTTAAACACCAAGCAGTCGGAACTGAGCACTTGCTATTAGCCCTTTCCATGGATAAGGACGGGATCGCTAGCAAGATTTTTGAACAGTTTTCAATTACCAGTGACGATATTCGTGAAGAAATTGAACGACTTATTGGTTATGGGACGATGGATGACCTTGGCCCGGCAGACTATTTACCATACTCACCCAAGGCTAAACAGGTGTTATCCTTAGCTGGTCGGGAAGCTCAGCAGTTGCATACTCCCAAGATTGGGACTGAGCATTTGCTGCTAGCTTTAATTGCTGATGATGGAGTCTTGTCGTCACGAATCTTGTATAGCCTCGATGTTTTGCCGCGTCAGGTTCGTAAGGTAACGCTACGGCGCCTAGGTATTGCGGAAAGTCAGGTTCGCCAACGTGCTAATCAACAGAGAAGTCAAGCTGCTGGTGGAACTCCAACATTGGATAAGTTAGCACGGGATATGACGAAGATGGCTCGTGAGCACAAGCTTGACCCGGTGGTTGGCCGTAGCAAGGAAATTAAACGGGTTGTCCAAATTCTTAGTCGACGAACGAAGAATAACCCAGTCCTAATTGGTGAACCCGGAGTTGGTAAAACTGCCATTGCGGAAGGACTGGCTCAACGGATGGTTGCCGGTACCGTTCCAGAAGAACTGGCTGATAAAAGGTTAATGGTTCTTGACATGGGTTCATTAGTTGCTGGGACTAAGTACCGTGGCGAATTTGAAAATCGGTTGAAAAAGGTAATTGAAGAGATTCAAAATGATGGTCACGTTATTCTTTTCATTGATGAACTACATACGCTGATTGGTGCTGGTGGTGCTGAAGGGGCAATTGATGCTTCAAACATTTTGAAGCCAGCATTGGCACGTGGCGACTTACAGACCATTGGGGCAACGACTCTGGATGAATATCAAAAATATATTGAATCTGATGCGGCCCTAGAGCGGCGTTTTGCTACTGTCCAGGTAGATGAACCGACACCGAAAGCTACTTTAGCAATCTTAAAGGGGCTTCGACCAAAGTATGAGGAACACCATCACGTTAAAATTACGGACGAAGCCTTGGAACAGGCGGTCAAGCTCTCTAACCGTTACATCACGGATCGTTTCCTGCCCGATAAGGCAATTGACCTAATGGATGAGTCAGCAGCAATGGTCCGTGTTGATGCTGAAGAAAAAGCCGATCGTAAACCATCCTTAGAGGATAAACTGACCAAGTTGCGTTCTCAAAAAGAGGCGGCAATTGAAAATCAGGACTTTGACCGGGCTGCCAAATTACGACAAGACGAATTAACGATGAAGTCCAAATTAGATCGTCAGACTAAGCGGTCTGTCCAAGCTGATCAACAGGGTTACCAGCTAAAGGTTAGTGGGGAAGATGTTGCTAAAGTCGTTTCAGAATGGACAGGAGTACCATTGACCCAGCTGAAAAAGAGCGAGAGCGAACGACTTGTTAATCTGGAACGTGTTTTGCACCGACGAGTTATTGGCCAGAATGAAGCCGTCAGCGCGGTGGCCAAGGCTATTCGGCGGGCACGAAGTGGGCTGAAAGATCCTAACCGACCGATTGGTTCTTTTATGTTCTTAGGTCCGACTGGGGTTGGTAAGACCGAATTGGCAAAGGCTTTAGCTGAAGCCATGTTTGGTTCCGAAGATAATATGATTAGGATTGATATGTCCGAATATATGGAGAAATACAGTACTAGTCGTTTAATTGGGGCAGCCCCAGGCTATGTTGGCTATGATGAAGGTGGCCAGCTGACGGAAAAGGTTCGTCAACACCCATATTCCGTAGTTCTGCTGGATGAAGCGGAAAAGGCCCATCCTGATGTCTTTAATCTCTTATTACAGGTACTAGATGATGGGTACTTGACCGATGCTAAGGGACGTAAGATTGATTTTCGTAATACCATTATTATTATGACTTCTAACCTCGGAGCAACCCAACTGCAAGATGAAAAGACGGTTGGCTTTGGTGCTAAGAATATCAATCAAGACTACAATGCGATGGCGGCGGCTATTAAGCAACAATTAAAGCTTCATTTCCGGCCTGAATTTTTGAACCGAATTGATGAGACAATCATTTTCCATTCTCTTAATAAGAAGGAATTACACCAAATTGTTAAGCTGATGGCTAATAAACTGAATACTCGAATTGCCAGCCAAGGAATTAATTTGAAGATTACTCCCGCAGCAATCGACGAAATCGCTAAGTTAGGTTACAATCCAGCTTATGGGGCTCGGCCACTGCGACGGGCTCTCCAGGATCACGTTGAGGATAGCCTTAGTACTGCCTTGTTAGATGGCCAAATTAAGGCTGGCGATGACGTCACGATTGGGTGTCACCGTGGTCAACTGACGATGAAAGTTAAACAACCAACGGCTGACCGGCCGGTTTTAGTTAAGTTAAGTAAATAGTAAAACTACGTTAATGAAGACTAGCAGGTAATTTAACCGCTAGCCTTTTTAATTTTCAATTTTGTGAAAACGTTGTCAAGAAATCGAGGCTGGTCTTATAATATTGATAGTGTAATTTTTAAGGAGGGCATTAAATAAATGCAACGGACGGAACGGCTTGAAAAGACACGGCAAGCAATTTTACGTACGGCTACCCGGCTTTTCTTGCAAAAAGGCTTTGGGCAGACATCAACTAGGGACATTGCTAAAGAGATCGGGATTACTCAACCGGCTCTTTACCATCATTTCAGTGATAAGGAAGTTTTGTTTCTGGAAGTAATGACCCGTTTCTCGGCTAAGGTACGCCGAGATATCGATAAAGCGTTGCGTAAACATGCATTGTCACCTGAAGATCAGTTATATGAGATTGTAAAAGCTCTCAAGCGCCATCATCCCATTAGTATTTATGAGCAATATAGTCAGGCTATGCGCCTATTATCGAAGAACGCCCAGCGTAAGTTCAATATGATCTTTATGATGGATTATCTTCAGCCAATCAGTGATTATTTTAAACAGCCACGGGTTAATTTACGGGCTGATCTTTTACCGCGGGAAGCTGCTGAATTATTTTTAGCTAGCTTAACGCCAATTTTTGGTACTTACCAATTAATTGGGGGGCACGCAATTAATGGTGAACAACGTAGTAAGTTGATCTTAGATTGCATCATTAATGGTTTATGTCACCCTTCTGCAAATTGAGTGGGGTTAATTGTTGACAATTAAAAGACATAACGATATACTTTAAGAGTATGTAATTTGTGAGTTCATTTGAACGTGATGATCTATTGTCCACCATGTTCTGTAATAAAACCAAAGACAGTTAACGAACTGTTTTTGGATTTTTTTTGCTCAAAAGTTGGATTTTGGTGTAATTGTAATCAAAATGTAACATTTGAAAATGACTCACCCAACAAATTAGAGAGGTGAACAGTTTGGCCGGACATTTAGTAAAATACGGTAAGCACCGTACCCGTCGTAGCTACTCCCGGATTAAGGAAGTTCTCGAGTTGCCTAACCTGATTGAAATTCAGACTGATTCTTATAATTGGTTCATGGATAAAGGGTTACGGGAAATGTTTAATGACATTATGCCGATTGACGACTTTCAGGGTAAGCTTTCTTTGGAATTCGTTGATTATCAACTTTTGGAACCAAAGTACACGATTGATGAAGCACGTGAACACGATGCAAACTACTCTGCACCACTACACGTTACCTTACGATTAACTAACCATGAAACTGGTGAAATTAAATCCCAAGACGTTTTCTTTGGTGACTTTCCACTGATGACTGACCAGGGGACCTTTATTATTAATGGTGCTGAACGGGTAATCGTTTCACAATTAGTTCGTTCACCAGGTGTCTATTATAATGAAGAAACCGATAAGAATGGTCGGCCAAGTTATGGTGCTACCTTTATTCCTAACCGTGGTGCTTGGCTGGACTACGAAACTGATGCTAAGAATATTTCCTATGTACGAATTGACCGGACACGGAAATTACCAATGACCGAATTAGTTCGGGCATTAGGCTTCGGTTCTGATGACGAAATTATTGATATGTTCGGTGGTGACAGTGAAACCCTATCACTAACCTTGGATAAGGATGTGCACAAGAATGCCGAGGATTCTCGGGTCGAGGAAGCCTTAAAGGACATTTATGAACGACTGCGTCCAGGTGAACCGAAGACTGCTGATTCTGCGCGAAACCTGTTAACAGCACGGTTCTTTGATCCTAAGCGCTATGACATGGCACCAGTTGGCCGTTACAAGACAAATAAGAAACTGATGCTAAAGTACCGTTTGCTTGGTGAAACCTTGGCGGAAACCTTGGCAGATCCTGATACTGGTGAAGTATTGGTTCAAAAGGGTGAAACGGTTACCAAGGAAATTCTGAAGAAGTTGGAGCCATACCTGGATCGTGATGACTTTAAGATGGTTACCTATACACCATCTGATGAAGCGGTTGTAACTGATCCTGTGAAGCTGCAAAAAGTTCTGGTTTACTCTAAGGAAGATCCAACCCGGGTTGTGCCAATTATTGGTAATGGTCATATTCCATTGGCCCACAAGCATATTACACCGGCTGACATTTTAGCTTCCTTGAACTACTTCTTTAACCTACAAGAAGGAATTGGCTTTACTGATGATATTGACCACTTAGGTAACCGGCGAATTCGTTCCGTAGGTGAACTGTTACAAAATCAGTTCCGGATTGGTTTAGCACGGATGGAACGGGTAGTTCGTGAACGGATGTCAATTCAAGATCCTGACACCGTTACGCCACAACAGTTGATTAATATTCGGCCAGTGGTTGCTGCTATTAAGGAATTCTTTGGTTCCTCTCAGCTTTCCCAATTCATGGACCAAACCAATCCATTGGGTGAATTAACTCATAAGCGTCGTCTATCTGCCCTTGGTCCTGGTGGCTTAACTCGTGACCGGGCTGGCTATGAAGTGCGGGATGTTCACTATACCCACTATGGTCGGATGTGCCCAATTGAAACGCCAGAAGGTCCAAACATTGGTTTAATTAACAGTTTGGCTTCCTATGCCCGTGTTAATAAGTATGGCTTTATTGAAACACCATACCGGCGCGTTTCCTGGAAGACCCATAAAGTTACTAACAAGATTGATTACTTGACGGCCGACGAAGAAGATAACTTTGTGATTGCCCAAGCCAACTCACCATTAAAGGATGATGGCTCATTCGTCGATGATCAAGTTATGGCTCGTGACAAGGATGAATACGTTGAAACAAGTGTTGAAAACGTCGACTACATGGACGTTTCACCAAAACAAGTTGTCTCCGTCGCTTCCGCATGTATTCCATTCCTTGAAAACGATGACTCTAACCGTGCTCTGATGGGTGCCAACATGCAGCGGCAGGCGGTTCCTTTAATCAACCCACATGCACCACTGGTAAGTACTGGGATTGATTATAAGGCTGCACATGACTCTGGGGTTGCCATGATTGCCAAGAAGCCCGGAACGGTTGAATATGTTGATGCTCGTGAAATTCGGGTTCGTGAAGATGATGGCAGTCTTGATACTTACAAGTTGATGAAATTTAACCGTTCTAATAATGGGATGAATTACAATCAACGGCCAATCGTTAAGGTTAATGAACATGTTGATACTGGTGACATCATTGCAGATGGACCATCAATGGAACAGGGTGAATTAGCACTTGGCCAAAACCCATTAATTGCTTTCATGACCTGGCAAGGTTATAACTTCGAAGATGCCATTGCCATTAGTGAGCGACTGGTTAAGGATGACGTTTACACTTCGATTCACATTGAATCATACGAATCTGAAGCCCGTGAAACAAAATTAGGGCCGGAAGAAATGACTCGTGAGATTCCTAATGTTGGTGAAGATGCTTTGAAGGACCTTGACGAAAACGGAATTGTTCGGATTGGTGCCGAAGTACATGATGGCGATATCCTGGTTGGTAAGGTCACACCAAAGGGAATGACTGAACTGTCTGCTGAAGAACGGCTACTACATGCTATCTTTGGTGAAAAATCACGTGAAGTTCGTGACACCTCATTGCGGGTTCCTCACGGTGGTGGTGGAATCATCCAAGATGTTAAGGTCTTCACTCGTGAAAACGGTGATGAATTGTCCCCCGGTGTTAACACGATGGTTCGGGTTTACATTGCTCAAAAACGGAAGATTCAAGTCGGCGACAAGATGTCTGGTCGTCACGGTAACAAGGGGACCGTTTCTATCGTAATTCCTGAAGAAGATATGCCGTATATGCCAGATGGAACACCAATCGACATCATGCTTAGTCCAATGGGTGTGCCATCACGGATGAACATTGGGCAGCTGCTTGAATTACACCTTGGAATGGCTGCCAAACGGCTCGGTATTCACATGGCAACGCCAGTCTTTGATGGTGCTAATGACAAGGACGTTTGGAATGCTGTTCGTGAATCCGGATTCCCTGAAGATGGTAAGACGATCCTTTACGATGGACGTACTGGTGAACCATTTGAAAACCGAATTGCCGTTGGTTCAATGCACTATCTGAAGTTGGCGCACATGGTTGATGATAAGATTCACGCTCGTTCCACTGGTCCTTACTCTCTGGTTACGCAACAGCCACTGGGTGGGAAAGCCCAATTTGGTGGTCAGCGGTTCGGTGAAATGGAAGTTTGGGCCCTTGAAGCTTACGGGGCTGCCTACACTTTGCAAGAAATCCTGACCTACAAGTCTGATGATACCGTTGGACGGGTTCGGACTTATGATGCCATTATTAATGGTCAACCAATTCCAAAGCCGGGTGTTCCAGAATCATTCCGGGTTCTGGTTAAGGAATTACAGGCTCTTGGCTTGGATATGAAGGTCTTGGACGCCAACCACAAGGAAATTCAACTTAAGAACATGGATGAAGATGACTCTGAAGTCGTCAGCGTTGATGCCTTAGCCAAGTATGCTGAGCAGCATAATGCTGATAACAAGAAAAAGAATTCTGCTTCAAAGGCCTCATCTGCATCAAAGACTGAAGATAAGACAAAGTAAGCAATCATTCTTCAACCGAGATTTACTGAAATAAGGAGGAACATCCTTTGATTGATGTCAATAAATTTGAAAGTATGCAGATCGGTCTGGCTTCCCCAGATAAGATCCGTAGTTGGTCGTATGGTGAAGTCAAAAAGCCAGAGACGATTAATTACCGTACCTTAAAGCCGGAAAAGCAGGGCCTGTTTGATGAACGAATCTTTGGCCCAACTAAGGACTACGAGTGTGCTTGTGGTAAGTACAAGCGTATTCGTTACAAGGGTCGAATTTGTGACCGTTGTGGGGTCGAAGTTACTAGTTCTAAAGTTCGTCGTGAGCGGATGGGTCATATTGAACTAGCTGCTCCCGTTTCTCATATCTGGTACTTTAAGGGAATTCCAAGCCGGATGGGCCTGGTCTTGGACATGAGTCCTCGTTCCCTAGAAGAAGTAATCTACTTTGCATCATACGTTGTACTTGATCCTGGTGACACCCCACTGGAAAAGAAGCAACTATTATCCGAAGCAGATTATCGTGCTAAGAAGCAAGAATATGGTAACCGGTTTAAGGCTGAAATGGGTGCGGCAGCGGTTAAGAAACTGTTGGCCGACGTTGACTTGCAAAAGGAAGCCAACGAACTGAAAGACGTACTAAAGGAAGCTACTGGTCAGAAGCGAACACGAGCTATTCGGCGGTTGGATATTCTAGAAGCCTTTATCAAGTCTGGTAACAAGCCAGAATGGATGGTTATGGATGTCATTCCGGTAATGCCACCTGATCTTCGGCCAATGGTTCAACTTGAAGGTGGTCGTTTTGCAACCTCTGATTTGAACGACCTTTACCGGCGGGTCATTAACCGGAACAATCGTTTGAAGCGGTTGCTAAAGCTTCAAGCTCCGGGAATCATCGTTCAAAATGAAAAGCGGATGCTGCAGGAAGCCGTTGATGCCCTGATCGATAATGGTCGGCGTGGTCGTCCAGTTACGGGTCCTGGTAACCGTCCACTAAAGTCCTTATCTCATCTGTTAAAGGGTAAGCAAGGACGATTCCGTCAAAACCTATTAGGTAAGCGGGTTGACTATTCCGGTCGTTCTGTTATCGATGTTGGTCCATCTCTGAAGATGAACCAGATGGGCTTACCGGTTCCAATGGCTCTGGAACTCTTCAAGCCATTCATTATGCATGAACTGGTTAAGCGGGGCCTGTCTGCAAATGTTAAGGCCGCTAAACGCAAGATTGACCGACGTGACGACGATGTCTTCGATGTTCTAGAAGATGTTATTAAGGAACACCCGGTATTACTAAACCGGGCACCTACCTTGCACCGGTTAGGTATTCAGGCCTTTGAACCAATTCTGGTTTCTGGGAAATCGATGCGGTTGCACCCATTAGTATGTACCGCCTATAATGCCGACTTTGATGGTGACCAGATGGCCATCCACGTGCCATTGTCTGATGAAGCCCAGGCTGAAGCTCGTTTGCTGATGCTAGCAGCTCACCACATCTTGAGTCCACGGGATGGTGAACCAATCGTGGCGCCATCTCAGGATATGGTTATTGGTAACTACTACATGACCACTGAAGATAAGGGCCGTGAAGGCGAAGGTATGATCTTTAAGGATACCAATGAAGCCGAAATGGCTTACCGAAACAACTATGTTTCTCTGCAAACGCGGGTTGGTGTTCAGGTTTCTTCGTTCCCTGACAAGCCATTTACGGATGAACAGCGGGGTAAGATCATGATGACCTCCGTTGGTAAGCTGATCTTCAACCGGATTATGCCAAAGGACTTCCCATACATCAATGAGCCGACGGATGCTAATATCCATGAAGGGGTTGCTGACAAGTTCTTCTTGGACCCTGGCGAAGACGTCCATGCTTACTTGGAGAATGCACCACTGGTTCCACCATTCAAGAAGGGCTTCTTGTCCGACATCATCGCTGAAGTTTACAAGAAGTACAAGGTTACAAAGACCTCTCAATTCTTGGACCGGATGAAGGACCTTGGTTATTATGAATCCACTATTTCTGGATTAACCACTGCCATGTCCGATATTCATGACCTACCTGAAAAACCTGAAATCATTAAGAAGGCACGGAAGCAGGTGGCACTGATCACTAAGCAATTCCGGCGTGGTCTGATTACTGATGACGAACGGTATGAACGGGTTATCGGCGCATGGAACGATGCCAAGGATGAAGTCCAGAATAAACTGATTGAGCACATGGATATCCACAACCCAATCAACATGATGTCTGACTCTGGTGCTCGTGGTAACATTTCTAACTTTACCCAGCTAGCCGGAATGCGTGGTTTGATGGCCGCACCAAACGGCAAGATTATGGAATTGCCTGTCCTGTCTAACTTCTATGAAGGTCTGTCTATCCTGGAAATGTTCCTGTCTTCACACGGTGCACGTAAAGGAATGACTGATACTGCTTTGAAGACTGCCAACTCAGGTTACCTGACTCGGCGTTTGGTTGACGTGGCTCAGGACGTTGTCGTTCGTGAAAAGGATTGTGGCACTGACCGTGGTCTAGAAGTTACTGCCATTACTAACGGTAATGAAATGATTGAACCACTCTATGATCGGATTATGGGCCGGTACACCATGAAGTCCGTCTTTGATCCAAAGACTGGTAAGAAGATCGTTGGTAAGAATGTCTTGATCGATGAAAACATGGCTCACAAGATCGTTGATGCAGGTGTGAAGAAGGTAACGATTCGTTCTGCCTTTACTTGCAACACGGAGCACGGTGTTTGTGAACGTTGTTATGGTCGAAATGCTGCTACTGGTGACCGTGTTGAAATGGGTGAAGCTGTAGGTACAGTTGCTGCCCAGTCCATTGGTGAACCAGGTACTCAGCTAACTCTACGGAACTTCCACACTGGTGGTGTTGCCGGCAACGAAGATATCACCCAAGGTCTTCCACGTGTTCAGGAAATTGTTGAAGCACGTAATCCTAAAGGACGTGCAACTATTTCTGAAGTCACTGGTGAAGTTGAATCGATTGAAGAAAACCCAGCTGAGCGAACTAAAGACGTGACAGTTAAAGGTGAAACTGACACCCGGACTTACACGCTGCCGATTACAGCTCGGATGCGGGTTGCAGAAGGTGACTTTATTCACCGTGGGACTGCTCTAAATGAAGGTTCCATTGATCCAAAGGAACTGATCCAGGTTCGTGATGTTCTGTCTACTGAAACTTATCTTTTGGCACAAATTCAGGGTGTTTACCGGATGCAGGGGATTGACCTGTTGGATAAGCACGTTGAGATTATGATTCGTCAGATGATGCGGAAGGTTCAAGTCATGGATCCAGGTGACACTGATTTACTGCCAGGTCAAAAGATGGATATCGGTCAATTCCGTGATGCCATTAAGAAGACCCTTTACGCTGGTGGTATTCCGGCAACGGCTCGCCCATTGATTCTTGGAATTACTAAGGCGGCTCTAGAAACTAATAGTTTCCTGTCTGCAGCTTCATTCCAGGAAACTACTCGTGTCCTGACCGATGCCGCTATTCGTGGAAAGAATGATCCGCTGGTTGGCTTGAAGGAAAATGTTATTATTGGTAAGATCATTCCTGCTGGTACTGGAATGGCAACCTACCGGAACATTAAGCCAAAGGAAGTTAGTGTTGCTGCTTACTCTATCAAAGACCTAGAGGCCAAGATGAAAGAGGAAGATAAGCAAAACTAAGCTTGTGGATAAATAAACTAAAGCGGCTGGTAAGAATGGCTTACCAGCCGCTTTTGGTGCATAAGTGAGGTGTTTGTTTGAAAAAGTATCGAATTGAAATTCCTGTCTCGGCATTAAAGCAGGCTAACTTCAAAGCAGGTGATTGGCTAGCCTTGAGTGTTAACCATAAGCAAATGGACCTTCGACCAGTCCGGGTGATTGACCAGCTCCCTCAGATTAGCTTTTGGTGGTATGCTTTGCCAGCAACTATTATGATGGTTATTTTTTACTTGTTTGCTCGTTTTATTAATCATTCCCAGTTGATTCCGTTAACTGGTGATAACTATTCATTGGCTAATGGGGCAATGATCTTAGGGGTTATTTCGGGTTTGGTTACCTTTATGACGGTTTTTATTGTGGAAAAGGTACGAAAAACGGGGCCCGCTAAGAACTTTTATTGGCGTAGCCTGCCACCATTAGCCATTGCCTGTGGATTAATCATGCTGTTTTCCTTTTCGGCGGTATTTTGGTTATTGGGGCAAATGTTTAAAGATGCTAGTTTTGATATCTATACATCAACATTTTTTGCCTTTGTGATTATTGCTGGGGTAAATTATATTATGATTAACCTAGCAATGACGTTGACTTCAGGCGTGGTTACTAACCTGTTGACAATTATGATTATCGGTGGAATGCTTTTTTCGATGTTGACTAATTCATCACGGGATTGGTGGAAACACAATTTTAGTTTTCTCGGGACCGCTAAGAATTCTACTAACTTACAATTCAACATTACTTTGATTTTTTCTGGTTTGTTAATGATGGTATTAGTTGACTATCTATTTGTTAATCTTCAGAAAAAGTACCGGGGGAAGCGGGTCTTAGTGTTACGTTGGTTACTATATGCTTTATCAGCCTGTATTGCTTGTATTGGCCTTTTTCCGAATGATCCTCGGTTTCATATTCTCCATGACCGGATCTCGATGTGGTTAGTCTATATCATGCTAATTATGATTGGGCTAATTCGCTGGATTTTGCCAGAGGTCACCCGTCAATTCCTGGTGCTTTCTTATATTATTGGCTGTTTGATGGGACTAGGCTATATTTTCTTTAAGCTTAGTGATTATTTGTCTTTGACAGGTTTTGAATTACTCGAATTTGGATTAGCTTTTTCTTGGCTGCTTCTATTACTGCAGAACATTGAAAACTTAGCTCGTTTTGGACACGATCTCTTCTTGGTAACGATTGTACCGGATGATCAGTGGAAGGAAAAAGAATAAACGAATAAAACCACCTCATTGTTTTTATATTGAGGTGGTTTTTGTTATCTATTGAAAAAAATAAAAATTAAAATAGTGGCAAAGCAAAGGGCTGGTAAAAACGGGAGTCGTCGAGTCGAAGCTACTTTGAACCATAGAAGGGTGAATAAGCAGGCGATTAATAATATTACGATTCCCCAATACCATCCGAAAACGATAAAAGTAATGGTGAGAAACATTACGTCACCGCTCCCCATGGCGTGATAATAGTAAGTGGGAATGCTAATAATTATTAAGAAGATTAGACTTAATATTAATTCGCTTTTTTCTGGCCAATGCCAATTAGGAATAAGGAAAAATAAGGGGCTTAGTCCTAGCAGACTGATCGGGTAAAGGCATTGATAGAGTCCATCAGTGGTGGTGATGAAAAGAAGCCCCATTAGCCAAGCCAGGATTAATAAGTCATGGTGTAACTGACCAGTGGCTAAAAGTGACATCCCCAAGCCGCAGCCAGCTTCGCTAAGGGGCCACCAATAATTAAGTGAATGATGACAATAACAGCAATGGCCACCCTGAATCAGGTAACCACCAATGGGAATGAGCTGCCACCAGGTGAGTAGATGGTGACAACTTTCGCAATAAGAGCGTCGTGGGTACCAAGGACGTTGCCCACAACCCAAACGGTAGGCGCAAAGATTAGTAAACGAAGCTAAACAGGCGGCTAGGACAAAAAATACTAATTGAACAAGCATATTAATTCCTCCTGTCTATTTAAGACGTTAAAATAATAGGAGAACATTAAATTAATTTAGCGAGCGTCCGTTGACATTTATTTTGGGACGTGATAACCTATTTAAGGTGCTTTTTAAGCAACGGAGTGTCTGTCGTTGGGCAGACTAATGCGTCAACGAAGGCACGATAATCTAATATCCATCCAGTCATTTTTTTATTCATCAAAAAGAACCGCCTGGATGTGTGGACTTAAATTAAGAAAGGGGAAAAATTATGCCAACCATTAACCAATTGGTACGCAAAGGCCGTAAGAGCCACAAGGGCAAGTCAAAGTCACCAGCTCTTGGTTATGTTTACAATACTTTTAAGAAGGAAGAAGTTCATACTCCATCACCACAAAAGCGTGGGGTTGCTACTCGTGTCGGCACAATGACTCCAAAGAAGCCAAACTCAGCTTTGCGGAAGTACGCCCGTGTTCGTCTTTCTAACCTGATTGAAGTTACTGCTTACATTCCTGGAATTGGTCACAACTTACAGGAACACTCAGTTGTTTTAATCCGTGGTGGTCGTGTAAAGGACCTTCCTGGGGTTCGTTACCACATCATCCGTGGTACTCTTGATACTGCCGGTGTGGAAGGCCGTATGCAAGGTCGTTCCAAGTACGGTGCCAAGAAGCCTAAGAAATAATTAAAGGAGGGGTAAATCAATGCCACGTAAAGGACATGTTGTAAAGCCAGAAGTATTGCCAGATCCAATTTACAACTCAAAGCTGGTTACTAGTCTGATCAACCACCTGATGATCGACGGTAAGCGGGGTACTGCTACTAAGATTCTGTACGCTGCTTTTGACCGCATCAAGGAACAAACCGGCAACGATCCAGTAGAAGTTTTCCAACAAGCTATGGACAACGTTGAACCAGTTCTGGAAGTTAAGGCACGCCGTATCGGTGGTTCCAACTACCAAGTTCCAATCGAAGTTCGTCCAGAACGTCGAGTAACGCTGGGCCTGCGTTGGATTGTTCAATACGCTCGTCTTCGTGGTGAACACACCATGGTTGAACGTCTGGCAGGCGAAATCATTGATGCATCCAACAACACTGGTGCTTCAATCAAGAAGAAGGAAGATACTCACCGCATGGCCGAAGCCAACCGTGCTTTTGCTCACTACCGGTGGTAAGCTTCATCAATTGTTGATAGCTGCTTAGCTGTCGACTATGATGTGAGGGGTGACGCAGATATTTAATCGAACGTCACCCCTTTTTCTAAAACTAATTTAAATTGATTTTTTTAACTGGAAGGAGAAAACTTTTAAGATGGCTAACAAACGTGAATACCCTCTTGAAAAGACCCGTAACATTGGGATCATGGCCCACATCGATGCTGGTAAGACCACGGCCACTGAACGGATTCTTTACTACACTGGTAAGATTCACAAGATTGGTGAAACCCATGATGGTGCTTCCCAAATGGACTGGATGGATGAAGAAAAGGAACGTGGTATCACGATCACGTCCGCTGCCACTACGGCCGTTTGGAAAGACTACCGTATCAACATCATCGACACCCCAGGTCACGTTGACTTCACTGTCGAAGTTGAACGTTCGCTGCGTGTTCTTGATGGTGCCGTAACGGTTTTGGACGCTCAAGCCGGTGTTGAACCACAAACCGAAACTGTTTGGCGTCAAGCTGACGACTTCGATGTTCCTCGAATCGTCTTTGCAAACAAGATGGACAAGATGGGTGCCGACTTTGACTACTCTGTTCAAACGATCAAGGACCGTCTGAACGTTACGCCACTGCCAATTCAAATGCCAATTGGTGCTGAAGATGACTTCATCGGTGTTATCGACCTGGTTAAGATGGTTGCCTACGTTTACGATGAAGATGCTGAAGGTAAGAACTGGGATACTGTTGAAATCCCTGCTGACCTGAAGGACGAAGCTGAATCTCGTCACGATGCACTGCTGGAAACGCTGGCTGACGTTGATGACAACATCATGGAAAAGTACCTTGGCGGTGAAGAACTTTCTGTTGAAGAAATCAAAGCTGCTATCCGTAAGGCTACTCTGTCTGAAGAGCTGTTCCCAGTTCTGGCAGGTTCGGCCTACAAGGATAAGGGTATCCAAATGATGCTGGACGCTGTTATCGACTACCTGCCATCTCCACTGGATGTTAAGCCATTCGAAGCAACTGATGAAAATGGTGAAAAGGTTGAATTGACTGCCGGTGACGACAAGCCATTTGCCGCTTTGGCATTTAAGATCGCTACTGACCCATTCGTTGGTCGTTTGACGTTCCTGCGTGTCTACACTGGTTCTCTGCAATCAGGTTCCTACGTTCTGAACGCAACCAAGGGCAAGCGTGAACGTGTTGGTCGTCTGCTGCAAATGCACTCCAACCAACAACACGAAATTCCAGAAGTGTTCTCTGGGGACATTGCTGC
>NZ_JBFLGB010000058.1:0-10184 GCF_041859915.1 Limosilactobacillus sp. | reverse complement strand
TAAAAAATATGCATATCAACAAATGTATCAGCAACATTATCGCCAATAGCAATTAATTTCATTAGGTGCACACCTTTTATATTTTGATTTTTTACAATAGCATTAAACATTCCTTCAACGGGAATACATGCACACGATTGTCATTTTCTTTTAGTTTCTTTATTAGGTTTTCATCAATGTCTTCAGATAGCTGCCAATATTGATTAACATCTATACCAATATTTTTTAAAAAGGCAGCCCTTTTCTGTTGATCATCCATCATCAATGTACGTTGTTTAACGTAAGCAGTTTGATACCCATTTGCTGAAGAATACCATCTTGGGATAACTCATGCGCTACCTTTAATGCCGTGTTTTCATCAATTGGGTCTTCAACAGAAACAATTGGGTACTTAGCAATAATGCCGGATAAGTACTTGATCCATTCGTCGGTGCTGTATTCTTCACCAGTGGACCAACGAAGCTTGTACTTCTTAGTATCGTTGTCCCACAGTTCTGAAGCAGCCACATCAAAGGCAATGGCGATATCCTTGCCTGGCTTGTAACCAGCATCCTTAATAGCCTTGATCAGGTATTCGAATGGTTCAGCATTGTTAGCAAAGTCAGGAGCAAATCCACCTTCGTCACCAACAGAAGTGACCTTGCCAGCATTTTCCAGTTCCTTCTTTAGGGCGTGGAAAGTTTCAGATCCCCAACGAATAGCTTCACGAACAGTTGGTGCACCAACTGGCATAATCATGAATTCCTGGAAGTCAACCTTGTTATCAGAGTGAGCACCACCATTGATAACATTCATCATTGGAGTTGGCATAACGTGGGCATTAAAGCCACCCAAGTAGTTGTACAACGGAACCTGCAGTTCATCAGCAGCAGCACGGGCAGCAGCTAATGATACGGCTAAGATAGCGTTAGCACCAAGCTTACCCTTATTAGGGGTACCATCTAACTTAATCATGGCCTTGTCGATGGCAATCTGGTCAGTAACTTCCATGCCAACAACTTCCTTAGAAATAATGTTGTTAACATTGGAAACAGCCTTCAGAACACCCTTGCCGCCGAAACGCTTTGGATCACCATCACGTAATTCAACAGCTTCGTGTTCACCAGTTGAAGCACCTGAAGGAACAATTCCACGGCCAACACCGCCAGCTTCAGTATAAACTTCGGCTTCAACGGTTGGGTTACCACGTGAATCAAGAACTTCACGCGCAATAATATCTGTAATAAGTGACATTTGATGAATCTCTCCTCTGTCTTATATTTGGATACATTCCACTTTAATATTGTATTATTTTGCACAACTAAAAACAAGCTTTTCGCCACTAATGATTGACGATTTGTAAAAAGGATTGCGGATCCAGGCTGGCTTCACCTACTAAAGCACCATCAATATCCGGCTTAGCCATTAACGCACTAACGTTTTTAGTCGTAACACTACCTCCGTAAAGGATTCGCATTTGGTTAGCCAGGGGTTCACCATACATATCAGAAATTGTCTGTCGAATGAGGTAACACCCCTCTTCCGCCTGAGATGGGTCAGCACTCTGACCGGTTCCAATCGCCCAATTTGGTTCATAAGCAATTGTGACTTTGGCGACTTCAGATTCACTAAGGTCTTTCACATCGGCAAGAATGCGGTTAACAACCCAGTGAATCTTCTGATCATAGGCAACCCGCCGCCCCATTGTGTCATCACAGCAAACAATGGGACACAAGCCGTTACGTAAGGCGGCCTTTACTTTTTTATTGATCAGTTCATCAGTTTCATGAAAATAGTTCCGTCGCTCAGAATGACCAAGGATAACGTGATGAATGCCCGCTGCATAAAGTGCCTTGGGACTAATCTCACCGGTAAAGGCACCTTGGTCTTTATAATAGCAATTTTCTGCCATTACCTTCAGGGGGGAACCAGCAGCTGCTTGAATCATTGGCACCAATGAAAGTGCTGGAGCAGCAAGCGCGGTTTCTTGTTGGTCAGCTGGTGGTAATTGATCCTTAATTTGTTTAACAAAGTCCACCGCCTCAGCCACTGTCTTATTCATTTTCCAGTTTCCGGCAATCATTGGGACTCGCATTAAAATCCCCTCCTTTAAAAAAGAGCGAAACAAACCAATCGGTAAGTTCCGCTCTCGTTATTTTATAATTACTTATCAGAAATTGCAGCAATTCCAGGTAAAGTCTTACCTTCAAGGTAGGTCAATGAAGCACCACCACCAGTGGAAATGTGGGTTAGCTTGTCAGCAACGCCTAATTGCTTGACAGCAGCGGTGGAATCACCACCACCGACAATTGTTGTAGCATTGTCTAAGGTACCAAGGAATTTACCAATTTCAAGGGTGCCCTTAGCAAAGTTAGGCTTTTCAAAGACACCCATTGGGCCGTTCCAAACAACCGTCTTGGCATCCTTCAGGACCTTTTCAAATTCAGCAATAGTCTTTGGACCAATGTCTAGGGCCATCCAGCCATCGTCAATGTCACCCTCAACAACCTTAGTGTTGGCATCATTGTCAAACTTGTCAGCAACTACGTTATCGATTGGCAGCACAATCTTATCGCCGGCCTTGTCAAGGATTTCCTTGGCAACATCAATCTTGTCCTTTTCAACTAAGGAATCACCGGTCTTAATACCCTTGGCAGCGTAGAAGGTATAAGCCATTCCACCACCAATGATGATCTTATCAGCCTTGTCTAATAAGTGGTCAATAACACCAATCTTGTCGGAAACCTTAGCACCACCCAAGATGGCAACAAATGGCCGCTTTGGATTGTCAACCGCGTCGCCTAAGAACTTGATTTCCTTTTGCATCAAGAAACCAGCGGCAGCCTTACCAGGCATATTAGTAGCAATTCCAACGTTAGAAGCATGCTTCCGGTGGGCAGTACCAAAGGCATCGTTGACGTAAACATCACCAAGAGAAGCCCAGTACTTACCTAATTCTGGATCGTTGCCAGATTCACGCTTAACGTACTTGCCATCCTTAACATCCTCGTAACGAGTGTTTTGAACTAACAAGACGTCACCATCGTTCATGTTGTTGATGGCATCTTCCAATTGTTTACCTTCCGTAACTGGAACAAAGGTTACTGGCTTATTCAGCAAGTTAGACAGACGTTCAGCAACTGGCTTTAAGGTCTTAGCTGGCTTGTCCTCTTCCTTCTTAATTCGGCCCAGGTGTGAGAACAGGATTGCCTTACCATTGTGTTCAATAACGTACTTGATTGTTGGCAATGCGGCCACGATCCGGTTATCATCGCCGACTTTTCCGTCATCAGTAATCGGAACATTGAAGTCTACCCGCATTAATACCTTTTTGCCTTCAATTGGCAAGTCTTCAACAGTTAACTTAGCCATGGATTATATTTCCTCCTTCTCTGTTAAGAAAAAGGTGGTTGGAGTCTCCTCCTCCCACCTTTCGTTAAGCTTATTTAAGCAATTAGATTACAGATTTGCAAAGTGGAGCAGAGTCCGAATCATGTTGCAGGTGAAGCCGTTTTCGTTGTCGTACCAAGCAACGGTCTTAACTAATTGAGTACCGTCTTCAGCTTCCATGATTTGGGTCTGAGATGGGTCAAATACTGAACCATAAGTAGAACCAATGATGTCAGATGAAACGATTGGATCTTCAGTGTAACCGTATGCTGGGTTGTTTTCAGCAGCCTTCTTCATAGCAGCATTAACTTCGTCAACCGTAACCTTCTTGTTCATAACAGTAACCAGTTCAGTTAATGAGCCAGTAGGAACAGCAACACGTTGTGCGTGGCCAGAAAGCTTACCATTCAGTTCAGGAATAACCAGGCCAATAGCCTTAGCAGCACCTGAAGAGTGAGGAATAGTGTTTACAGCGGCAGCACGGTTGTTACGGAACTTCTTACCACGTGGTTGGTCCAGAACAGCTTGTGAACCAGTGTAAGCGTGGACAGTAGTCATGGTACCAACCTTGATACCGAAGTTCTTGTTCAGCCAGTATGCCATTGGTGCCAGGCAACTAGTGGTGCATGAACCAGCAGAAACGATCTTGTCGTCAGCCTTCAGAGTGTCAAGGTTAACACCAGGAACAACAGTTGGAATGTTGCCAGCAGGTGCAGAAATCAGAACACGCTTTGCACCAGCGTCAAGGTGAGCTTGTGACTTTTCTGCAGAGGTGTAGAAACCAGTACATTCAAGGACAAAGTCAACACCGTCGTTCTTTACCCAAGGAATGTTACGTGCGTCACGTTCTGCATATACAGGGTATTCCTTACCATCAACAACGATACCCTTGTCATTTGATGAAACTTCAGCATCAAAACGACCCTGGGTTGAATCATACTTCAGTAGGTAAGCCAACATTTCTGGTGAAGTCAAGTCGTTGATAGCAACAACTTCAATGTCATCAGTGTTGAGTTCGTGAATACGACGGAATGCCAAACGACCAATACGGCCGAAACCATTAATACCAATCTTTACAGTCATACTGCAATTTCCTCCTTTAGGAAAAACATAGTTAGCGTGCATGCTTAGCTAATCACATTTGGATATAAGAACAAATTATTCTAAAATACCAAAACCTAATGATCAAATTTAAGCGATACACAAACCTTACGCTTCTTATAATACTCACCTTCTGGCCAAAAGTCTATCCAATCACCTCAGAAATTTCGACTTTTCTTGTGAAAACGTTATCTTGATTAAAAAGTTTAAATAATAGTTGCATTCTATTAAAAAGTAGGATATCATAATAAATGTTGATTGATTCAACATAATAAAAGATTGATTTGCGCCCTTAGTGTAATGGATCGCACGTGAGATTCCGGTTCTCGAGATCCGGGTTCGACTCCCGGGGGGCGCATTTCTTATTGGCGTTATAGCTTAGAGCTGTAACGCCTTTTATGTTATTTAAACAATAATAAAATAAGGACCAGAAACCTTAAATTCCTAGTCCTTATTCAATAATAAATTACTTTTCGTCTGCTGGCTTTTCCTTAGCCCACTTACGAATAGCTTCAATCTTCTTTTCTTTTAATGCTCGCTTATACTTAGGAGCAACTGGGCGACGGCCTTGTACGCCGTATGGGTGTGCTTTACGCATAAGTCTATGCCTCCTTTGATATCAAACGTAAATTAATTAACGTTCCAATTATACCGGGCCACGTTTTAAAAAGCAAGTTTTGATTCATTCTTAAAGAAAAAAACTAAATTTATTTTACTATTTTACTCATTTTGTTAAGCGCTTCCAATCCTTACCTACCAGTCATTGTGTCAACCTGACTAGACCAATTAATTGTAATCGTTGATAAATAGGCGCTTGCAGCCTATACCAATTCGTGATACTATCTTTGATGTAGAGAGCTACTAATTAAACAAGCAAATAAAACTATTAAAATTTAACTACGCTCACATGGAGGTAATTATTATGACTGACACAAGCAAATTAAACGTATTTAAGACTGCTGCTGATTGGAAAGAGCTTGACCAAGAAAGTGCCGCTGCTGAATTAGACATGGTCAGCAAGGACGTTAATGAAAAGTAATTTATAAACTATACAATGATCTAACTACCAGCTCCGGATAATCCGGGGCTTTTTGTTTATTTACAATTTTTTAAGTTAAACTATTTGACCTTTTCTGACCAATCGGTTATAGTATTAATATCCGTTAGCAATTGATACTAACGTGTGCTAATTATTAAATCAAGGAGGCCACACTATGAACTTAGTTCCAACTGTCGTTGAGCAGTCATCACGTGGTGAACGTGCTTATGACATCTACTCACGGCTTCTGAAGGACCGAATTATTATGCTTTCTGGTCCGATTAACGATGACATGGCTAATTCCATCGTTGCGCAATTGCTGTTCTTAGATGCGCAAGATTCAACTAAAGATATTTACTTATACATTAACTCACCTGGTGGCATTGTCACCTCTGGCATGGCGATCTACGATACAATGAACTTCATCAAGTCTGATGTTCAAACAATCGTTATCGGTATGGCTGCTTCTATGGCCAGTGTCTTGGTATCATCTGGTACCAAGGGCAAGCGATTTGGTCTGCCACACTCCCAGGTATTGATTCACCAGCCATCTGGTGGTGCCCAGGGTCAGCAAACCGAAATTGAAATTGCTGCTACAGAGATTCTGAAGACCCGGAAGATGCTAAATGGTATCCTTGCCAAGAACTCGGGACAATCTCTGGAACGTATCCAAAAAGACACCGAGCGTGACCATTACTTCACTGCTCAAGAAGCCGTGGATTACGGTCTGCTCGATGGGGTCATGGAAAACAATTCCAAATTAAAGTAACTTAAAGTTAAAGTGTCGACACATTACTCATTGTGTCGGCACTTTTTCATTTTCTCAAAGATACTAAAACGGTGGTGGCAAAACAATTGTCATCACCGTTTTTTTAATATTATGCTTTAGCAGTCCGCAATTCATCGGCGTAAGCATTGATTTTACGTAGCCGGTGATTAACTCCCGACTTAGAAATTGGGCCATCTGGTACCAATTCACCAAGTTCTTTTAAGCTGACCTCCTGATGAGCCAACCGGGTTTCAGCAATCTCACGCAACTTATCAGGCAAGCTACCTAACCCCACTCGCGAATCAATGAGGCGAATATTCTCAATCTGCCGAGTTGAAGCATTAGCAATTTTGTTCAAATTAGCATTTTCACAGTTAACCAAACGATTAACTGAATTGCGCATGTCCCTGACAATTCGGACATTCTCAAATTGAAGCATTGAATTGGTTGCCCCGATCAATGACATAAAATTAGCAATCTTCTCGGCTTCTTTTAAATAAACGATAAAGCCACTCCGGCGTGCGGTTGTTTGGGCGTTCAGGCCAAATTTGTTCATCATTTGAGCAATCATCTCATTATGCTCCTCATAGAGAGAATAGATTTCCAAGTGATAACGCGATGTTTTCGGATTATTAACCGAACCGCCCGCCAAAAAGGCTCCTCGTAGGTAGGAACGAACCATCCATTCGTCCTTAAGCAATTCCAGTGGTACCCGTTCTTTAATCTGAAGATTTTGCAAAATCCCTAAGTCATCAAGGATGTGTTTAGCTGAATAATGAAGTCGAACAATGTACTGGTTATTTTTCTTTAACTTCATTTTGCGTCGTACAACGATTTCACTCTCAACATGATAAAACTGTTTAAGCAGTGAATAAATTCGCCGGGCAATCGCCGGATTCTCGGTTTGAATATTAAGGACCAAGCCATCCCGGCCAATGCCAATGCTGCCGTTCATCCGGATTAAAGCCATCAACTCCGCCTTAGCATTATTTAAATGGACTTTAATGCTTGTTAACTCTTTTTTGACTTCACTCGCGTACGACACAAAATTACCCCCTAATCATGGACTTGGTGAAGACGATTAATTAATTCAGCCACCACCAGGTCACGGTCATGAAAGGCCCCATTATCTTTGAGGCGCAAAAAATTAGAACTGATTACCCGACAACCTTGGTTACGTAAACCTTGAAAATCATGACCAACAGGTTGGGAAATTTCATTCCACTCCTGAAAATCAATGTAGTTTTTCGGTACTGGTCGAATATTGACTAGGACTGTATCAATAAAGTGCTTCCCAAGGTGACGATTGAGCACCCGAACGTGGTCGGCATCGGTAAAGTGATCAGTTTCACCCTTCTGCGTCATGATATTACAAATATAAACAACCTCGGCTTTGCTATCACAGACCGCCTGGCCAACTTCTTTAATCATTAAATTTGGCAAGATACTAGTAAAGAGACTGCCGGGACCCAGAACAATTTGGTCGGCTTCTTTGATTGCCTGAATCACTTCAGGAACCGGGTGAGCTTCGTGACCATCACTATCATGAGTTGGTGTAACCCAAACCCGTTTAATCTGCTTGTGAGCCGCGGTAATCTCAGACTCACCACTGAGCTTGGTGCCATCCATAAATTCAGCATTTAGCGTTAGTGGCTCATTAGCAACCGGATAAATATGGCCATGGATCTTCATCATTTGGGAAAGCTCCTGAACGGCAGTAAAAATTCCGCCCTTCATTTCAGAAAGAGCTGAAATAATCAGGTTACCAATCGCGTGACCGGCAAAGAATTGGTCACTACTCTTAAAACGATATTGGAAAACATCCAGTTCCAATTGTGGCAATTCGGATAAAGCGACCAGACCATTACGGATATCACCAGGCGGTACCACGTTAATGTAATTACGTAGGATTCCCGATGATCCGCCATCATCAGCAACCGTTACTACGGCAGTAACATCGACATCTTTGTCACGTAAGCCGCGTAAAATCACTGGCAACCCGGTTCCGCCACCGATCACGACAATCTTTGGTTTGCGAAACATTTTAAATTCTTCCTTCCTACTGCGCCTTAGCTACGTCACGATGGTAAAGGTTAACCTGATAACCAGCATCCTTAAGACTAGCCGCCAGCCGATTAGCAATAGTAACTGAACGATGCTGTCCTCCGGTACAACCGATTGCAATGGTCAGACTACTCTTTTCCTCCTTGATATAACCAGGCAAGGCACTTTTAAGCAAGGAAATTAGGTGCTGATAGAAATCTTGAGCAGTTTTACTCTTCATTACGTAATCCTGGACCGCTTGATCGTTTCCGGTCTTATGTTTCAATTCTGGAACATAAAATGGGTTCGGCAGGAAACGAACGTCCATCACGATATCAGCATCCAGTGGCAAGCCATACTTAAAGCCAAAGGACATCACTTCGATATAGAAGTTGCTACCCTCACCATGACTAAAGAGCTTATTAATCCGCAACTTGAGGTTCCGTGGCGTCAAGTTCGTCGTATCAATAATTACGTCAGCACGGCTCTTTAATTCGGTTAAGAGTTTACGCTCTAGCTCCACACCATCCAAGATTCGTCCTTGGGGAGCCAATGGGTGAGCCCGTCTGGTTTCCTTATAACGTGAAATTAAAGTAACGTTGTTTGCGTCTAAAAATAAAAGCCGGACCGTCAAATCCGTGCGCTTTCGTAACTTTAACAAGCTTGGCAATACTTGTTCATGAAAGCCCCGTGAGCGTAAGTCCATCACCATGGCGAGCTTATCAAATTCTCCCGAATCTTTGATTACGTCAACGAATTTCTCCGCCAGGCTCGGCAGCATATTATCAATCACAAAATAGCCAAGGTCTTCAAAGCTGTGCACTGCCACAGTCTTGCCAGCCCCGCTCATTCCCGTAATGATTACTACCTGCATTTTATCAGCCATTTAATTCCCTCTCTTCCTTATCAGGACTACCCAAGTATTGTACCACATCAAGCCGGGTGTGTCCTTATTTTCTACCCAGTTCAAGTAACGGCCAAATTGATGTATCTACCCAGGGACGTACCCGCTCCAAACTTAATTCTTCATCACCAAAGACTTGAATACCATGTTGCCTTAAGAGGGCGGCTGCCACGCCCAGTCCAACAATCTTGTGACCAGAAAAGCTACCGTCATAAACTAAGTGGGTTCCACACGCCGGACTCTTTTGTTTAAGAAAAGCTACCTGAACCTGGTGACGACGGGCAATGCCAAGGGCCAATTGTGCTCCCTGAAGATATTGTCTAGTAACGTCAATTCCTCGACGATTAACAACTTTAGCACGACCGGCAATAACGTCAGTACCATCCCCACCCTGAATTTCAGCCGGTTCACGTGGAGTGCTCATCCCGCCCATCACCTCAGGACAAACCGTAATTGCCTGCCCAAGAGCTACTAACCGAGCCGCAAGTTCATTCCGGGCATTACCGCCATCATAACGCACATTGAAGCCTGCCAAACAAGCACTTAATAAGATCATATAATCATCCTTTTATTTAATCTTTGCTCTTAGTATATTACATCTTCATTTCCAACAAGCTAAGACAGTATCTACCGGATTTTCAATTTCTTATTCTTAAGAGCTTTAGCCACAAAAATTCATAATAAAAAAAGCAATTCATGTCAAAAACAAGACATAAATTGCTTGATAAAGTTTATCCTATTTTTATTTAATGTCACTAGCGAAAGAATTATTAATAACGGCGTTTCTCTAAGCCAGCTAAACCAAACATTGCTAAAATAGCAGCTGTTCCAAGGCCAGCTACAGCAGCTCCATTTTCATTAGTTCATTAAATCAGCACAAATTTCTTTCATAGTAAAAAATTCAATTGCTGGATGGGGAGTAAAGTATTCCTCTTTATCAAGTAAAGACTTCTTGCCAC
>NZ_JBFLGB010000057.1:0-10229 GCF_041859915.1 Limosilactobacillus sp. | reverse complement strand
GGCCGTTATAACGGTTTGATTAAGCAACTTGGTGGTCCTGAAGAAGGGGGCATTGGTTTTGGTATGGGCGTAGAACGTTTACTATTACTCCTTCAACAAGAAAATCCAGAGTTTGCGCCGCAGGATGCTTTGGATGTCTTCTTTGCCAGTGCCGATGACAAAGGTGATGGCTTAGCCTTTGATATTTTGAATCAGATTCGTCAACAGGGTATCGTAGCTGATAAAGACTACAGTGGAGTAAAAGTTGGCAAACAAATCAAGGAAGCCTTCCGCCGTCACGCCAAGTATTTTGCCGTTTTTGGTAGCCGTGAGGCAAATGCTAATGAATTTCAATTAAAGAATGCGGCTACTAAGAAAACTATGGAGGTTAGTGTTAAGGACTTTGTGGCTGAGCCAACTAAGTATTTGAAATGATGGAAAATGAAGATACTTTTTAATAATTTTGCTATTTAACAAAATTAAGGGAGGCTGAAAGGATTTCCTTTCAGCCTCCCTTAATTTTAATTAGTCGTCAACAGCATAAGTACCCATATCATCAGCAATAATGATCCGACCAGCGTGCTTGACTCCATCGCCCTTAGTTAGACCAACCTTATTAAAGGCAAAGGTGACGGTTGCGTCAGCTTTAACTGCGGTTCCCATCACCGCTCCAGTATCAGTGTTAATTCCGGATGGCATGTCAACCGCCACTACCAGAGCTTTACTGTTGTTGATTGCTTCAATCGCATCAGCGTAGGCACCGGTAACGGGCCGGTCAATACCGATCCCAAACATGGCATCGACAATCAGCGTGGCTCGCTTGAGAATGCCCAGGTCAGTTGTTTCAGGGATCTTATAATAACGACAGATCTTGTCTTGAACCTGGTGTTCGTCCGAAGCGTGTTCTGGGTTGCCAACGTTTAAGATCGTGACGTTAACACCAGCAATGTGAAGCAAGCGGGCTACGTCAAGGCCATCACCACCATTATTGCCGCTGCCGGCAACCACTACTACCCGGTCCAGGTAAAGTGGGAAGGCGTGTAAAATTTCATCCCGAACAGCTAAGGCGGCTCGTTCCATCAAGACCAGTGATGGGATGCCAATCGTATTAATTGTGTAAGAATCATAGTGCCGCATTTGCTCAGCAGTAATTGGTGTTTTTTCCATAAATTATACCCCCAATCATATTACTTTAACTTTAGCACTAATTAGTGGTTAATGTGACAGTTAACACAAAATTGGCTAGAATAGAGAAAAATACGTAGGGATGATTAAATAATGAGTAAAAAAGGAAAATATCGGGTACTGAAATTTACTTGTCTACCGGTTGAAATGGATGCTAATGGTAAATACCAGTTAAAACTTGACCCAACTGGCCATGCTAAGTTGCACGTTTGGCGAATCGGTAAACATACTAAGGGAAAGTATGCAGGTCCTGGTCAATTATTATTAACTGAGAATAACCTAATGGCAGTGATCCTGGCAGCCGAACCACTGGCCTTTAAGAATCGTCATAGTGAAACACCCATGCAGCGCTTCTTGACTGCTCGGGTAGACAACGATGTCCTGCAAGCGGGATTGGCATATCTAAAGTAGGTTAAAGATTAAGAGCGGTGACCAATTGGTGATAAAGGATGACGGCTTGATTGTGTCGTTCATCTTTAGCTCCATAGAGAAGGATGACATTGTGTTTGGTTAATTCCTGACTGACTAACTTTTTCAGTTGTTGGTAAGCAGGATTAGTTGCCAGTTCTTTAAGGTAACGGGACTTGAATTCGTCATACTTGGCCGGGTCGTGACCAAACCACTTGCGCAGTTCAGTGCTGGGCCCCACTTCCTTGAGCCAGATATCAAGGTGAGCATTAACCTTTGATATTCCTCGTGGCCAGAGACGGTCAACCAAAATTCGGTAACCATTTAAATCAACAGGCTTAGTATAAATTCGTTCAACTTTAAGCTCCATCAACAATACTTCCTTTCATTTGAAATTAACTTAAGAATAGTATTTTTAAGGGGGAAATCAAATCATGGTGTCTGCATACCAACATTTTTTTACTGACCGACCCACGGTAGAAATTGCCCGTGATCTTCTTGGTAAGTTGGTTTGCTATAACGGCCCTGACGGACGGACCGGTGGCTATATTGTAGAAACTGAGGCATACCTGGGTGAAAACGATTCGGCATCGCATGCTTTTAATGGCCGACGAACTGGCTATTCGGCTTCATTATATGGGCAACCGGGTGATATTTATCTCTATCAAATTCGGGGACATTATTGCTTTGATATTGTTGTCCAGGATCGTGAAGACCCACAGGGAATTTTGCTACGGGGTATTGAGCCGGCAATCGGCATTAAGCAGATGCAAGAACACCGGGGAATGACCGGAGTAAACGTTAGCAATGGCCCGGGTAAGCTCGTCCAAGCGCTAGGTATTCACTCTCGGGACCTCGATGGACAGCCCATGGCGACCAGCCCACTTTACGTTGACCTAAATCAATTTAAAATTCCCCGGGAAATAAAGGTGACGGCTCGTATTGGTGTTAATTTACACGGTAAGGATGGTGCTAAACCCCGACGCTTTTTCGTTGCCGGTAATCCATATGTTTCGGGAATGCGCAAACGAGCAATGGACCTTGAAGATTATGGTTGGAAGGACTGAAAAAGATGGCATTGACTTATCAACAATTGCTTACTGCCGTGCCGTTGGTATTACGAGCGGGAAACGTACCCAACATTGTTGGTGATGCCGGTATCGGCAAGTCTGCACTGGTCAAAGCGGTGGCTGCAAAGCTTAACGCCAAACTTTTTACCACCGTGGTTAGCCTAAGTGAAAAGGGTGACCTTGCAATTCCGGTACCGCCTTTGACTAGTGATTCATTTATTGAAACTCAGCATTACGGTCGACTAGCTAATGTTCAATTTGGTTATTCCGAAACTTTGATTGACATTATTAAATATGCAGAAGCCCATCCCCAGGCACCAATTATTTGGTTTCTCGATGAGTTTAACCGGGGCAGTCAAGCGGTCCAGAGCGAGTTAATGAACCTAGTTTTACAGCGTCAAATTAACGCTCTTCATTTACCCACGACGGTCCGAATCGTAATTGCCGAAAACCCCGATGCAACCATGAGTGGCTTTACCAATAGTGAATATGATGTTGCAATTGCCGACGCGGCCATCAAAGACCGGACCGTTCGTTTGGTGATGAAAACTTCAACGACGGAATGGTTAACCTGGGCTCAACGAGTGGGCCTTAACCAAGCAGTAATTGATTATCTGACGACCTATCCGGAACGTTTATCGGTAATTGACCCAAACGCGTCAGATCTTCACCCGACACCCCGGGCCTGGGAACGGGTTTCACGGAATTTAGATCAACTTCAGCAGTTAACAAGTGCTGACCAACAAGCCCTGGCCGCTGATCTTTTTAGTGGTGATCTCGGTAATGAGGTTGGTGTCTCCTTTGCCCAGTTTGTTCTTGCTCATGGCAAGGGCCTGACCGTGGAAGCCATTCAATCTAAAGAAAAAAGCCGGATTGATTTTCGAGGCGTCGACGAGGCAACTAAACTGTCACTTTTACGGTCGTGGATTGCGGACGATTCGCAACAACCGCTGAGCACTGCCGTTGGTGCCCAACATTTTAGCGAGTTATTGTCAACCGTTAGTCCCGATGGTCAGTATGCTCTGGCTCAGTCGATTGGCGAACAGCTTGATAAAATTATTCAGCCAATGTATGAGCAGGCAAAGGAAGACCCGACCGGACCGGTTGCCCAGCTTTACCAACAATTAGCGGTCATTGCTACTAAGGGGGACAATCGCTGATGAGCCTCTGGCACCGTCTTTTTCATCCTTCTTTTAAGCAACTGGAACCCTCAGCAACGGATCAGGCAACTAACGCCGTGATCAGGCTCCTCCAAGGGCACCGTTTATTGGGTGAAATCTTACTTCAATTACCGCGCCAATTTGATTCTGAGCAATCAGCAACGGCAGGCTTAAGTTGGCAGGGAAACCGCTTGGTGTTAAGATTTAATCCGCAACAATTTTGTCGGCTCCATGCTACAGATCAGGAACTCTTGTTAGCCCATGAAGCCTTACATGTCCTTTGGCAACACCCGCTTCGGTATGCCCATTATCCCCATCCTGATTTGGTCAAAGTAGCAACAGATGTGGCCGTCAACCAATACTTACCAGCAGCGCCGGCCGGGACCGTTACCCTGAGTCAGTTGCGGCGCTTGTTACGAAAAAAGATTCCCGCTCAAAGAGATTCACGAGAATATTTAACGATGCTAGAGCAGGCAACAATTGAAGAATGGGAACGGTTGAAGAAGGGTGGTATTCGCCTAAATGGTCACGGCCATGGTCATCAACCAGCACTAGGAAGTGATAGCCACCAAGGATGGCGGCAAAACACCAATGGCCAGCAGGTTAACCAACAGTTACGAATCGCTCATCTTCGTCATTTATTACAACATGCTTGGTACCAGACGCCCAAGCGGGATCGTGGTCTCTTGCCGGGAGAAGTCGTTCAACAACTTAGTAGCGTCCACTCAACAGCAACATTTAATTGGTGGCCCATTCTTCGTCAGCAAGTTGGGCAGATCGTTCGCGGGAAAGAGGCGTCTCATGCCCGCTTTAATCGTCGACAACCCTGGCGAATGGATCTTCCTGGTCAGATCAGTCATCAGACCGCCGATTTGCGGATCTTTATTGATAATTCCGGTTCAATGACCGACGATGAAATTAACCAAGCCTTAACGACCGTTAGTGATCTGGTTCGTACTCAGCGGGCCGTTGTAACGGTCTATACATTTGATGCTAAAGTTTATGGACCTGGTCGAAAATTGCGCAGTGGTCATCAGATTAAATGGCAGCGTCAAGGTGGTGGTGGTACCAGTTTTCAAGCCATTTTTGATTATTTGTGTGCTCACCATGTTCCGCGTGCTGGAACTATTATTGTGATTATTACCGATGGGTGGGGTGAACAGGAGTTGCAAATGCACCGTTATCGTAATGTTGATTGGTTATTGACGACAGCTCCTCATCAGTTATCGGTGCAGGTTCCTTATGGACATGTATTTCAACTAAGAGGAAGGTAAAAATAATGGCAACGATATTGAACCCGCAAGCAATGCAACGCGTCCTGACTCATAGTAGCGAATATCGACGTGCGGTCGGTTTATTGAATGAAGATTGGGATCCGGACAGTCAGCCAATCTATCGCGATGTTTTAGAAGCAGCGGATGTTCACTTTGCCCGGCAATTACAGGTAGCAGGATTGATTGATGGGACAACGGACCTGGATGATTACCGGGCCGTTAACCAATTGATTATGCGTCATGGTCAGTGGTTTTCAGCGAGTGCTCGTCAGGCACTGCTAGCACCCTTTCAGGATTAAGCAACTGATCACTACCATTGATGGAAAATAGTATAATAAAGATATTAAACCATTAAGGAGGACATGATTGTGGCAATAAATGAACAAATGATCAAGGATGACCTGTACGAGGCCGTCAATGGTGATTGGATTAAGCAAGCTAAGATCCCAGATGATAAGCCGGCAACGGGGGGCTTTAATGACTTGGTCGATGCCATTGACAAGCAGATGATGGATGACTTTGATGCCTATGCGGATGAAAAGAAAAAATCTGACGATGATCGTTTTAATGAGATGATCAAGTTATATAAAGTTGCTAAGAAGTTTAAACTGCGAAAGAAAATTGGCCCGAAGGCATTGCAGCGGATTCTTTCTAGTGTGAAGGATTTGCAATCCTATGCTGACTACCAAGCTCAATGGCGGAATTGGATTTTGGCTGGCCTACCATCACCAGTTACTTTTGATATCGATGCTGACATGAAAAATACGAAGATTTACGCGCTCTTTGTTTCTTCACCGGCGTTGATCCTGCCTGACAAGAGTTACTATGCACCGGAGAAAAAGCAGCAGCATGACCAATTATTAAAACTATGGACTGACATGGTAGCTGCTTTGATGGATAAGTTGGACTATGATCACGATCAGGCGGCTACGATCATTCAACATGCTAAAGACTTTGATGCTTTGTTGGCACCGCATGTCAAGAGTGCTGAAGAGGCTGCTGATTATAGCAAGATGTACAACCCCCAAACCGTTGACGAGCTAGCAGCCGCTACTGATCAGCTTGACTTAGCTGCCGTTATTAAACGGTTGATTAAAGCAACTCCGGAAAGGGTAATTGTGATGGAGCCAGCTTACTTTAAGGCCTTGGATGGAATCTTAAAGGATCATTTTGACCTCTTTAAGGCTTGGGCAATTGTCAATATCATCCGTGATTATTCTAGCTACCTTGACGATGGAATGCGGGAGATTAACGGTCGCTACGGTCGGGCCCTTTCTGGTAGCAAGAAACCGGTTAGTCAACGTAAATTTGCTTATTACTTGGCTCGTGATGTCTTCAGTCAAGTTGCCGGTAATTATTACGGTCAAAAGTATTTTGGCCCCAAGGCAAAGGCAGACGTTCATCACATGGTGGAACAAATGGTCAAAGTTTATAAGAATCGTCTAGCTAATAATGATTGGTTAAGTAAGGCTACTCGTGAGAAAGCTATCTTGAAGTTAGATAAGCTTGGCATTCAGGTTGGCTACCCTGATAAGATTCCAGCCATTTATGACCAGTTGAAAGTTGATGATGGTGAATCACTAATTGCCAACTTGAATCAACTAACGATTATTAAGAATCGTGATATGTTTAAGCGTTGGGGCAAGCCTGTTGACCGGATGCGTTGGGAAATGAGTGCGGCCACAGTAAATGCCTATTATCATCCGTTTAAGAACATCATTGTCTTTCCGGCAGCCATTCTGCAGGCATCATTCTACTCCTTGAAGCAGACTAGTAGTCAAAATTATGGAGGTATTGGCGCAGTCATTGCCCACGAAATCTCACACGCCTTTGATAATAACGGGGCCCTTTTCGATGAGTATGGTAATTTGCATAATTGGTGGACCAAAGAAGATTCAACTCACTTTAAACAACTAGCTCAACGAATGATTAAAGAGTTTGATGGTGTACCATTTGCTGGACAACGGGTCAATGGGAAGTTGACCGTTTCTGAAAATATTGCTGATGGTGGTGGCTTGAGTTGTGCTCTAGAAGCAGCCAAGGAAGAAAATGACTTTAATGCTCGCGAGTTCTTTATTAATTGGGCCACAATTTGGCGAATGAAAGCTACTAAACAGTATGATCAATTGTTATTGGCAATTGATGTTCATGCTCCTCAAAAGCTGCGGGCCAATATTCAGGCACAAAATCAGGCCGATTTTTACACCGCCTTTAATGTTCAACCGGGTGATCGGATGTACCGAAAGCCAGCAGACCGCGTCAACATTTGGTAATTAATGGTAAAATGAGTTGTGAATAATTGAAGTCACAACTCATTTTTTTATTACCCGGGAAATAATTTTAAAAGGAATGATTAAATGGAATCAATTCAAATTGTTCAGGGTGACATTACTAAAGTAACGGTAGATGCAATTGTCAATGCTGCTAATACCACCTTAATGGGTGGCGGTGGTGTTGATGGCGCTATTCATCGCGCGGCGGGGCCAGCCCTTTATTTAGCTTGCCGTAAATTTAATGGTTGTCCAACCGGTGAGGCACGGATTACGAGTGGCTTTAACCTCCCAGCTCGTTACATTATCCACACACCGGGGCCAATCTGGCACGGTGGTAATGGTAATGAACGGCAACTCTTAGCAAATTCATACCATAATAGTTTACAATTAGCGGAAGAACATGCCTGCCGGACGGTGGCTTTTCCGTCCATTAGTACTGGTGTATACGCTTTTCCGCTCGATCAAGCAGCACCAATTGCCTTAGGCACAATTAAGAATTTCTTGACAAATGCTCGGTCTGTTCAACGAGTATTGATGGTTTGCTTTGATCCGTTGACTCGGGCAGCCTATCAACGGGCATTACGTTAATTTTAGGAGAATCAGGTGAAAACAATGGCTAAAGGGCCAGTAAAATTAGACGATGTTGCTCGTGAGGCGGGAGTTTCTAAGACCACCGTTTCCCGGGTGCTTAATCAACGGGGATACCTTAGTGCGGCGACAATTGCTAAGGTTCACCGGGCAATGGAGAAGTTGAACTACCGACCAAACGTGATTGCTCGACAGCTATATAAGCAAGAAACTAAACTAGTTGGCTTAATCTTTCCCACGATTGATGACCCGTTTTTTGGCCAACTGGAAGCTGCATTGGAAAATGAGCTTTACCACCACGGCTATAAAGTCTTGATGGGAAATAGTCAAAATGACCCGGATAAGGAACGCAGCTTTCTGCGACAACTCTTGAATCGGCAGGTCGATGGCCTTATTGTTGGTGCTCATAATGAAGCCATTGCTGAGTACCAACGAACCAATCTGCCAATTGTTTCAGTTGAGCAAATTGTTAGCAAAAACGTTCCGGTAGTATCATCTGATAACTATAATGGCGGCCTTTTGGCAACCCAGCGGCTACTGGATGATGGATGTCAGCACATTATTCATACTAATTATCCAGAAAACATCCCGACACCTAATCATGAGCGCCGGTTAGCTTACGAAGAGTTATTGCGTGCTCATGGCCGGACGCCGATTACTTATCACATTAGCTTTGATGATCCGGTGGCCAAAAAGTGCCAGGTAATTCGACAAATCTTTGAAGAGCATCCAGAAGTCGACGGGATCTTTGCCGATAACGATACGAACGCTGGATTGATCATGAATATTGCGCGTGAATACCAACGATTGATTCCTGAGAACTTACGGGTAGTTGGGTATGACGGTGCTAACGCTACGAGAATCTTACTACCACAATTAACGACGATTCAGCAGCCAATTAACCAAATGGCTAAGATGGCGGTAAAGTTACTTCGGGCTCGCCTAGCTGGTAAAAGGGTCGGCTCGGTAATGTTACCGGTCAAATTAATTGATGGAGGAACGGCATGATGGCCGTTTCTTTTTTAAATAATTTATGTTAACCGGTTGACAGAAAAATCAGAAAGCGCTAACATATGAATTGTTGAGATAAGGAAGCGCTTTATTAACCGCTTAAGATTTAATAAAAGAGGGATTTACATTATGGCTCATGTTTCATTAGATACACAAGGCTTAAAGCAATTTGTTAATGCTAACGAACTCGGTGAGATGCAGGCAATGGTCAACGCCGCCGATGAAGAATTGCGGAAGGGTACCGGTGCCGGAGCGGACTTTCGTGACTGGCTCCACCTGCCGAGCAAATACGATCGAGACGAATTTGCCCGGATCAAGCAAGCCGCAAAGAAAATTCAAAGTGACTCCGACGTCCTAGTAGTCATTGGAATTGGTGGTTCCTATCTGGGTGCCCGGATGGCGGTGGACTTCTTGCACAACACCTTCTACCAGGCGCAGAGTGCTAAAGAACGCAAGTACCCACTGGTCATCTTTGCCGGTAACTCCTTGAGTTCAACCTATGTTCACGACCTTCTTCAATTGATTGGTGACAAGGACTTTTCTGTGAACATCGTCTCCAAGTCTGGGACGACTACGGAACCATCAATTGCCTTTCGGATCTTCAAGAACAAGTTGATTGCTAAGTATGGTGAACAGGAAGCCAACCAACGGATCTACGCCACGACCGATAAGACCAAGGGTGCTTTGAAGACCGAGGCTGATGCTCACGGCTACGAAACCTTTGTTATTCCAGATGGCGTCGGTGGTCGTTACTCCGTTCTGTCTGCCGTTGGTCTTTTGCCAATTGCCGTTTCTGGTGCTGATATTGATCAACTGATGGCTGGAGCTGCTCAGGCTGAGCAGGACTATGTTGACCCAGACCTGACGAAGAACGAGGCTTACCAATACGCTGCTTACCGGAATATTCTTTACCGGAAGGGCTTTGAGACCGAACTGCTGGAAAACTACGAACCAAACATGCGGATGTTCGCCGAATGGTGGAAACAATTAGCCGGTGAATCCGAAGGGAAGGATCACAAGGGCATTTACCCATCCAGTGCCAATTTCACCACGGACCTGCACTCCCTCGGACAATACATCCAGGAAGGGCGGCGGTTCTTGATGGAGACCGTTGTGAAGCTTGATCACCCGAACTACGATGTCGAAATTCCGCGTGAAGCCGATAACCTGGATGGCTTGAAGTACTTGGAAGGGAAGACGATGGACTTCGCAAATACCAAGGCCTATGAAGCCGTGGTGGCTGCCCACACTGCTGGTGGGGTTCCGGTCATGACCGTTCAC
>NZ_JBFLGB010000056.1:0-10348 GCF_041859915.1 Limosilactobacillus sp. | reverse complement strand
GACAGTATCAACACCCTGATCGAAGCCGGTGACCTGGTAATTGCCGGTGGTGGCGGTGGAGTTCCGGTCATCATGACTGATGATGGACTCCAAGGGGTTCCTGCCGTAATCGACAAAGACCGTTCTAGTGCTCTTCTGGCTGACCAAATCAGTGCCGATAAGCTGATTATCTTGACTGCCGTAGATTACGTTTATGTCAACTATGGCAAGCCAAACGAGAAGGCCTTGAAGACTCTGAACGTCGCAGATGCTCACAAGTACATGGACGAGAAGCAGTTTGCCGCTGGTAGTATGCTGCCGAAGATTGAAGCCTGCTTGTCATTTGTTGAAGGTCACCCTGAACGAGAAGCAATTATTACTTCTCTCAATGGCCTTGACGATGCCTTAGCTGGCAAGGTCGGAACAGTTATTCGCGACAACTAATTAAACATTTAAGGATGGTAATGGATTGGTCATCTATTACCATCTTTTTTTGTGTTAGAATAGCTCATGTGTAAAAATTTGGAAATGAGAGTGGAATAGGTATGACAAATAAAAAAGTCTTGGGAACGGTCATGATTATTGTGGCCTGTACATTCTGGGGAATTTCTGGCTTATTTGCTAAGGGCTTATTTAATGTAAGTTCAAGCATTACCTCAATGTGGGTGACCCAAACGCGAATGATCTCTGCTGGAATTATCTTATTAATTATCAGCCAGTTTAAGGGCGATCGACCGTTGCGGATCTTCAAAAATTTGCATGATGCCTGGGTAATCTTTGCCTATGGTTTCTTTGGATTAGTACCAGTTCAATATGGCTATTTTATGGCTGTTCAGTATGGTAATGCCTCGATTGCCACTGTTCTGCAATTCTTAGGGCCATTTTTCATCATTGCCTATGTAGCGGTTTTTCGCCATATTCCGCCCCGTCGGATTGAAATTATCAGTGCAATTATTGCCTTTGTCGGGGTTTTCTTATTGGCAACGCATGGTCGCATTAATCACATGGCCATTACACCGTTAGTCCTTGGCTGGGGGTTGGTGGCCTCAGTGGGGGTGGCTACTAATACTTTGATTCCCCAGCAGATGCTCCGTGAAAATCGTGAGCCATCCTTGGTCGTAACCGGTTGGGGACTGCTTTTCGCGGGTCTTTCGTTACTGGCTATTCATCCATCTCAACCGCACGTTCCGAACCTACCACTTGTTTGGATTTGCTGGTTAGGAATTTTGATCATTGGGACCTTAATTCCGTTTCAATTGGCTAATAATTCCCTTAAGTATATCAATGCGACGACTTTTAGCTTGATGGATGCCTTTGAACCCTTGTCGGCAACCATTGGGTCAGTCTTAATCTTCCACTTGCATATGACGGGGATGGATATTTTAGGTTCTATTTTGGTTATCATAGCCGTATTGGCAATTAACATTCGAATCCCGCGTCGACATAAGGGAGAGAAAATGGCCTAAAGAAAAATGTCGAGTCCAATATGAGGTGACTCGGCATTTTTAATTATTGACTATTTTGCGATTGATTTTGACTAGCTGAATTGTCATCAGGTTGTGGAGTTGTCGAATAGAGCTTCTTAACGGCTTGGACATCAGTTGGTTGAATAGTGTAAAACGAGCCAGCTGGTTGCATGACCGAAGTACCGTTATTATGTTGAAGCCCAATTGCATGACCTAATTCGTGTTCAGCGGTATTGATAATTCGTTGTTGGGAGTAACCATAGCTGGGGTTTAGTAAATAGGCCACATTGAGTTGAACAGAAGCGTGGACCATATAACCGGTCATGGCGTTGGTACTCGAATTGGTTAAACCGGCCGCATCGTTGTCCGTATTCATGGCAGTAACTACAACGTCAGCGTTGGTCTTATCATTAGTTTGGTTGAAAGTGAATGCTCCGGTCCGGTTCCACTGGCTAATTGCAGATTCGGTAGCATTGTGCAGAATTGGATTGGATAAGTCGACGTAGATAGTGGCGTTGGGGTGCTGCCAGCGAGCGTTGCCGGTTGGTGTTTGTTGTGAATTATCGTTTTTAGAAGTAACTGTTGAGTTTTTCTTGCCCGTTAGTTTATTAATTCCATTATAGGTAACGACTTGGGCGTCATGAATAGCAATATTAGCGCCCTGCTGAAAGAAAGGGTTGTTTTGGTAGAACCAAATTAATCCCCCAAAAATCAGCAGATAAATTAATGGTAAGAACAAATGTCTACGGATTCCTACCACCTCCTAATGCCCAAATTTTAATATAAATTACGCGGCGAAGTCTAACAAATCGTCTGGTTTAGCAAAAAATTTAAGATTTATTGTAATAAAATTCACAGGTCCATGTAGCCTGCGGTAAAATAGGACTGTAGAAACTGTGAAAAGGGTGATTCTGATGGCAAATGTATTCGTGGTTCAGGTAAAATTAAGTTGGGGTGAAAAACGGGAATACTTAGTTGCCAATGATATTGAACCTGGCCTCGAGCACCGTTTAGCAACGAGAAAGAATTGGCAAGCAGTTATGCACAATGCTTTGATCAATGTTCCGGTAGGGCCATATTTGCCGAGTAATAGCGTTATTCCGCCAATAGCGACGGCTAAGGTAATTGGTATTCGAGCCGTTGATTCGGCAGCAGCACCTAATTTACAGCGGACGCGAAGCCAATTTATTGCGGCACCGATTTGGCAGAAGCAGGATAGTGCAACGAACTACAACTACTTACATCATGATTACGAACCAGCAACCCAAGCCCAGATAAAGGCTGATGTCGAGCACTGGGTAGATGGCACGGATACGAATGCCACCTACGAGCAGACTAAGAAGCGGATTCAAGCACAAAAGAACCGGTTAGCAAAAGAAATTGCCGCAAAGGGTTGACTATTTAGTTGATTCCTTGTATAGTAATAAGCGTTGTATGAAACAACTACATTGGGAATTGGCCAAGCGGTAAGGCAAAGGACTCTGAATCCTTGATCACTGGTTCGAACCCAGTATTCCCAATTATTAAAGTCGCAGTTCATTGAATTGCGACTTTTTGTTTTATCAGGTTTAGAAAGCTAGACTATTGTAAGGGGAAGGAAAAATGGCTAGTAATTCTGATTCAATTTATTATGTCTTATCAAAGATTAAGCGTCATCCGGAATTAATTACTACTCAACAGGCTCATTACACTAATACACTAATGTTGGGAATTAATGACCACTTAAAAATTGCGGATGCGAGTTTTTATTTCCCAGAGATGAAGTTGATGGTCAATCGATTATCAAACTATTTTGTAGCGAAGAACGAAGATTTGTTAGATTATTACTTTCATTTAACCAACTGCACCCAGCCAAACTATCATAATGTTTGGGTAACGACAGCACACCTGCCGGCTAAACATACTTATCTATTAGAATTATCTTATGAGTAGGAAAATGCGATTTCTGATTGACAATTGATGCCTAAATAACGTATAATCATTTTTGTACGTTAATACTTATTTATTGCCCGCTGGTCAAATTGGTTAAGACGTCGCCCTCTCAAGGCGGAGTTACGGGTTCGACCCCCGTGCGGGTGATTTTTTATACTTTCATTTAGTTTCATCTAACGTTAAATTGTTGATATAACGGCATTTCTGGAATTAAGTGAACCCTAGTAAAACTGGTTTTTATTAATTTTTGAGTCAATTAATCTGATTGCCATAGTGGCCGCCTCAATTGGTGGTCTTTTATTTTTTCATGATATAATAAAAAAGTGCACTGGCAACCACCAATGCACAAGTACAAATCGAAAGGACTGATCCTTTTGGAGACGTTCTTTATTGCGCTTGGCTGGTGGTGGATTGCAGTACACCAGAATAGGAGCGCAATGTTAAATTATCTGATTTATAATATAATCACTAGCACGACTACATTATAGCATGATTTAGCTCTTAACGACCGTCTAGCTTCTTAAGTTAGGCGGTTTCCTGTGCTAATAATGGTAATGGTTCTAATAATATGTACTAACTATTAATAATGGTGGCATTATGAATAGTAGTAGTAGTTCTAATAACGGTACTACGTCTAATAGTGGTACTGCTAATATGGTTCCAATTACTATCAACAGTAATGGTAATGGCACTGTCACTAGTAATACTGGCTTGAGTGGTAATAATACCAATAATGGCCTTACTAACAGAGTGTCGTAACTGGAGACAATGATGTTAATGTCAGTGACATTGCTGGAACTAGTGAAGTTACTGGCAACGGTGAAACAACAATAATTGCAACTAGTTTTGGTAACAACACCAGCACTGTCACGACCACTACGACTAATAACGGTAGTAATGGTAATTACAGACCGGAAACATAAAACTGACAAGTTTGTTATCCTCGGTGCGGTTGGTGTTGAATTAGCCGCAACTCTTGGCCTTGCTGGTTTAGCAGCCAAGAAGAAGCGTGATGTTGAATAACAATTGAATAAAAGTCATTGCTCGTGGCAGGGTCCATTCAAAGAGTAAATAACCTCCCCAAATTTATTTACTTTTATTTTTCGAAACCAGGTGGATGGTTGTGGGCAATGGAAAAGGCCTCAGTAGTTTTACAACTGCTGGGACCTTTTTCTGGCTCTTAATTAAATCCTTTATTTGCTTTGCAAAATTAAGCAAAACCGGCTTATATCAAGCAGTTTGACCAGTAGATAATAAACCTTGAATGAAAAAATTGATCGTTGGCTGACAATTTCGTAAAAGTACTTAAAAAAGGTAATTTTCATGTTAAAATAATTTAGTATCGGTTTTTAACGAGAATAATGAATTATGGTGTTATAAATTATGCGAATTAGAAATTTGTTTATTATTGTGGCCATTGTGGCGGCAATTATGTTAATCATTCAATATATTCGACAGGTTCATCGTCTGAAACGTGGTGTTAATCGTGTCAGTGGCGGTGGCATTTTCCTTAATTGGTTGATGGCAATTATTCTAGTTGGTAGTTTAGTTGGCGTTGGAGTAACGTCCTTTGGTAGTCACCAGGAAGCTTCTTCCAAGCCAACAAAGATTAGCAAGCCTAAGAAGGTCAAGACTACCACCAGTGATGACCAGGAAGTGACATTGAGTTTTAAACATACGGCCCACCTTAGTGATAATGGATCAGCGAAGGTTAAATTCATGGTATCGCCTGGCACGAAGGTAGTGATTCGCGGTCACCGGAGTGGTGAAATCTTTGGAACCATTAAGACTCATAATGGTGGTGAGGTTGTTACCAAGACCATGACTTTTGATACACCAGGGACATATGACATTACTGCAACCCGCGGCAAGAAGAAGGTTGTTAAAAAACTGCTAATTAAAGAACAAAAGGTATCCTCAGAGAGTAGTTCTTCTTCTAGCTCATCCAGTAGTAGTCAATCTAGCTCGTCTAGTAGCAGTGCCCATTCTACTAGTGCAACATCACACAGTAGCAGCAATAGCAATAATAGTAATGCTGCTAACACGAATGCCAACACCAGCACTAGTACCGGTGGTAGTGGCAGTAGTCAGAGTACCGGTGGAAATACTAGCGCTGGTGGCAACGGTGGTGGTAGTTCTTACCGTGGCAGCAGTCGTTCCAACCGTGGTGGCAGCACTTACCGTCCAAGTTATGGTGGTAATGGTGGTACTTCACGCCCAGCCATTTCCAACCAGCCTAATGGTTCAATTTCTGATCAGCCGGGTTAACTTTAATTAAAAGGCATCCAAAAGTAGGATTACTTCTGGGTGCTTTTTTAGTTGTGATGAAATTATTTTATTTCCTGGGAAATTGGCATCAATTAACTAGTAAGCATAGAATGAAAATAATTCACTTTAATGAAGGGAAGCAGGATAATGAAAAAATATGGGCAAACGTTGCAACAACTGAACTCATTGGTTACGGATAAGGTTGTTCCAGGCATTAGTTATCTTATTTTCGATGGGCAAAAGAAATGGTCAGCTGTACGCGGCCTGGCTGAATTACAACCGACAAAGGAAGAATTGCGGCCAGGGATGCTTTATGATCTAGCTTCACTGACAAAAGTGGTCGGAACGGTTCCAGTCGTGGCAATGCTTCTGCAGGAGGGACGATTAGGAATTGATGACCCGGTGCAAAAGTATTTACCGGAGTTTAACGATCCCTGTCCCACGATTCGAAACCTTTTAACACATACTTCGGGAATCACGGGTTATATTCCGCATCGCAACGAGTTGTCAGCTACAGAACTAAAGCATGCCTTTCTTGTTGATGAGCATGTGAATGATACCCTAAATCGGCAAATTTACTATGCCGACGTTAATTATCTTTATTTAGGATGGATTATTGAACGGTTATGCCAAGCGCCAGTACAAGATGTGATTACGCAACGCGTTTTGCAACCTTTGGGAATGAAAACAGCAACTTTTCACCCACAACCTAATCAAGCAGTACCGACAGAGATTCAGCCTCGTCGTGGATTAATCAGGGGTCAGGTCCATGATCCTAAGGGTTATATTTTAGGAAACCAGTGTGGCTGTGCTGGCCTGTTTGCCGGATTAAGTGACTTAACGATTTTTAGTCGACAATTAATCGAAAATAATTTAGGCAATCTGCTTAGCTCAGCGATGATTGATGCATTGTTTACCGATCAAACACCAATTCCGGGACCGCACAGTCGTTCATTGGGTTGGAAATTACTTCATGATCCCCAAGATGGCCATCTTCTGATTAGTCATACTGGTTTTACGGGCACCTGGTTAATCCTAGATCGACAGACTGACCAGGGATTCATTTTTCTCTCAAATCGGGTTCATCCGACGGCGCAAAATCAAGAATATTTGAATCGACGGGATCAAATCTATGCTACCTATTTGCGAGAAAAAGATGAGTAAAAAAACTTTGTGAAATTATTATTCAACTTTTATGCATACTAAATGACAAATTATACTAATTTTACTGTTAAACTGCATAAAATGAGGGACGCAATTTAAATTGATACATCTACTTGCATAAGTACACAAGATACTAATAAATAGGCATTTGACAACGGTTACATTTATGATAATATGGTACATGTAATCAAGTGAATCTCTTAAAGGAGTGATTGTATATGCAAAGTCCAATTCATGTAACATCTGAAATTGGAAAGCTGAAGACAGTTATGCTTCACCGACCAGGTCACGAAATTGAAAACGTGTACCCTGACATTCTTCACCGGATGCTGGTTGATGATATTCCATATCTGCCAATTGCACAAAAGGAACACGATTACTTTGCAGACACACTGCGGAAGCAAGGTATTGAAGTATTATACTTTGCTAAGTTAGCCGCTGAAGCTTTGCAAGATGATCAAGTTAAGGATAAGTTCCTTGAACAGATGATCGCTGAATCTGGCTACGCTAGTGGTGCTGTTCATGATGCATTAAAGGAATACCTGCTCTCCATGGATACTCAAGCAATGGTTGACAAGATTATTGCTGGTGTTCGGAAGGATGAAGTTGACGTTAAGTTCGTTTCACTGGCTGAAATGGCTGAAGACAAGGATTACCCATTCTTCATGGATCCAATGCCGAACGCCTACTTTACCCGTGACCCACAGGCTTCAATTGGTGATGGAATTACCATTAACCACATGACCTTTACGGCTCGTCGTCGTGAATCATTGATCACTGAGTACATCATCAAGTACAACCCACGGTTTGCTGGCAAGGTTCACGTATGGCGTGATCGTTATCACGACACCCGGATCGAAGGTGGGGATGAATTAGTCCTTAGTGATCACGTATTTGCTATTGGAATTTCTCAACGGACTTCTGCAGATGCAATCATGGACATTGCACGGAACCTCTTCAAGGATTCTAATTACGATACTGTTATTGCTATTCACATTCCACATAACCACGCAATGATGCACCTTGACACCGTCTTTACGATGATCAACTATGATCAATTTACTGTTCATCCGCAAATCTTGGATAAGAATGGTAAGGTTGATACTTACATTCTGCACCCAGGTAAGGACGGTAAGATTGAAATTAAGCACCGGACTGACTTGAAGGAAGTATTAAAGGAAGCATTGAACAAGTCAGAAATTGACCTGATCCCAACTGGTAATGGTGACCCAATTGTTGCTCCACGTGAACAATGGAATGATGGTTCCAACACCTTGGCTATTGCTCCAGGTGAAGTTGTAACTTATGACCGGAACTATGTATCAAATGATTTGCTGCGTAAGCACGGAATTCTCGTTCATGAAGTTCGGTCAAGTGAACTATCACGTGGTCGTGGTGGTCCGCGTTGCATGTCCTGCCCACTTGTTCGTGAAGATCTTGATAAGTAATTTAGATTAATAATGAAAGCAGCAAATTATTATCCAGTGACTCATTAACTGATGGGGAAAGGGTACAAATTTGCTGCTTTTTCTAGTATGATGATAATGTAATCATTTTTATTGCGAGGGACCGTTGATGGATCGAAAAGCGAGACGAAAATTGATTGAACAGCTGGTCAACGATCGGAAAATTGAAACTCAAGATGAGTTGTTGCAACTTCTTACAGAGGCGGGAGTTGAAACAACCCAAGCAACAATTTCACGTGATATTCATGCGCTAAACATTGTAAAAGCAAACGATGGACAGGGACATACTTACTATGTCCAGCTTCATTTAGCCCCAGAGCATGATTTTAATCGGTTGTACCAGGGAATTCATGATAATGTTCGCACTATCGAGACTGTTCAGTTTTTAAATGTTGTTAAAACAGCATTGAATTCCAGTTACGCGACCATCTTGGCGGGGATGTTCGATGAACTCGATATTCCGGAAGTCGTCGGTACCATTGCTGGTAATGACACTCTCATTATTATTAGTAAGGATAATGCAGATGCCAAGCTAGTTTATAATTTGATTACAAAGCACATTAACACACGTATTGTGTAGAAACGAGGGGATACCATGGATACTGAGAAAAAAGGTATCGGTAAGGGTGAATTAATTGCCCTGATTGTTAGTTCATGTATCGGTACTGGGATATTTGGGATTACAAGTGATGTCTCAGCTGCCGCTGCACCAGGCCCGGCTATTCTGGCCTGGATCTTTACAGGTTTAGGTTTCCTAATGTTAGTTCTTTGCTTAAACAACCTATCCGCTAAGCGACCAGACCTTGAATCCGGAATCTTTTCATATGCCGGCGCTGGCTTTGGTCCAATGGGAGAGTTTATTTCTGGTTGGTCATATTGGCTATCCGCATGGCTAGGTAACATTGCCTTTGCCACGATGCTGATGTCATCAATTGGAACCTTCTTCCCAACATTTAAGGGTGGTCAAAATATTCCGTCAATTATCGTAGCAATTATTTTCTGCTGGTTATTGACCATCCTGGTTAACAATGGTGTGGAAACCGCCTCATTTGTTAACATGATTGGGACGATCTGCAAGGTTGTACCATTAGTTATCTTCATTATTATCATGATTGTCAGCTTCAAGAGTGGCATGTTTACTGCCGACTTCTGGGGCCGAGTAGCCAACAATGCTTCTAAGGGAACTACAACCGGTTCTACTTGGACGCAGATGAAGGGTACCCTGATGACGTTGATTTGGGTATTTATTGGTGTTGAAGGTGCCTCTGTTATGTCACACCGTGCACGTTCTCGTTCTGATGCCCAATCAGCAAGTCTGATTAGTTTTGGCCTCTTGGTATTAATCTATGTATTGATTTCTATCCTGCCTTATGGGACGCTGACCCGGGCTCAATTAGCCGGCATGGGTCAACCAGCAATTGGTCATGTCCTTCAGATGACTGTTGGTAACTGGGGTTCCATTTTGATCAACATTGGTCTGATCATTTCTACCATCGTTTCCTGGTTGTCTTGGACGATGCTACCAGCTGAAACTACTATGCTGGTTGCCGATGATAAGGCAATGCCACGGCTTTGGGGTGACACCAACAAGAAGAATGCCCCAACGGCTTCTCTGATGATTACTGGTGTTCTTCAGACGATCTTCCTGTTCTCATTACTGTTTACCCAGAAGGCATATGAGTTTGCTTACTCACTATGTTCTGCTGCTATCCTGTTCTCCTACCTCTTTGTTGGTCTTTACCAAATGAAGTACAGTCGGGAGAAAGGCGAATGGGGTCAGTTCACGATTGGTCTGCTTTCCGCTGCCTTCATGTTTGCTTGCATGTTCTTAGCCGGTTGGCAAGAAGTACTGCTGGTTTCCATCAGTTTCATTCCAGGCTTTTACATTTACTACCTGGCTTGCAAGGAAAACAACCACAAGATGTCAGCTGCTGAAAAGTGGGTTATGACTTTAATCCTGATCCTATCCTTGGTAGCCATTTGGCTTGTTATCAACGGCACGATTACGATTAGCTGATTTTAAATGACAACTTTATATTTAAATTGAGGTGATTAAGATGAAAGACAAGAAAT
>NZ_JBFLGB010000055.1:0-10526 GCF_041859915.1 Limosilactobacillus sp. | reverse complement strand
TTGAAGCAATTTCATATAATATTCGCTTCAAGACTGTTTCAACGTGTCCTTTCAGCACTTTGTTGCGATACTTAGTCCCCCAAATGAGATGGTAATTAAGATTGTAAACTGATGTTCTACCATATGTAAGTTTATTTGTGCCTTTCATACTAATAATTATATCATATAATATGCTGTCCATGTGTATGCTGAACACAAAAATGGCAATTCATCACGTCCTTAAAAGAACGTGTTTCCTTGCCCACTTTCAAAAACGCAGAAAACATCCGGATGACTTTCAGCACATAATATAATGGTTACCTAGTCGTTGCATTCTGCAAACGAACTAACTTCGCATAATAGCCATTTTGCTTCATCAATTCAGCATGACGACCCCGCTCTACGATTCGGCCATCCCGCAATACTAAGATTTGATCGGCATCCTGGATTGTTGACAGTCGGTGAGCAATTGCAATTGTTGTTTGTTGTTTACTCATCCGATGAATACTCTGGGTAATCATTGCTTCGGTTTGTGAATCAATATTGGCAGTCGCCTCATCCAAGATCAGTGCTAATGGATGCCGAGCCATAACCCGCGCAAAGGCAATCAACTGACGCTGTCCCGCTGACAGATTAGCTCCTTGCTCACCGAGAACGGTTTGGTACTTGTTTGGCAATCGATTAATGAACCGGTCAGCGTAAACTAATCGTGCCGCCCGATGAATGGCCGCTGCACTAAGCTGATCATTAAACATCCCAATATTATGAGCAATCGTGCCATAAAAGATGATCGGTTCTTGAACCACCAAACCGAAGCGATGACGTAATTCGGTCAGTGGATAGTGACGAATATCAACCCCATCAACCAAAATTTGGCCATGCTGAAATTCATAAAACCGCATCAATAAATTAATAATGGAACTTTTCCCGCTACCGGTGTGGCCAACCAGAGCAACAGTTTGCCCCGGCTTAATTGTAAATGAAATATCTTTTAGAACCGGCTTGGTCGGATCATAACCAAAGGTGACATGCCGGAACTCAATTTGCCCCTTTGTAATATGAATTGGTCGTGGATCCTGATGGGGTTGGGTCGAATGACGGTCTAAAAGCCTAAAGATTCGAGCACCGGCAACGATTCCTTCTTGAAAAGTTGCTAAATTTTCCATCACACTGGTCAAGGGATTAAAGAAGTTCTGCTGATAAGCAATGAAGGCATAGACAACGCCAGCTGCCACCATTGTCTGTTTACTGCGCCAGCCAAAATAACCCAGCGTGGCGGTTTCCGCTAGGATGAACATCAAACTGACGATCGGATATAAAAGAAAAGAATCAAAGTTGATCAAACGGTTGCGGTAACTGAAATAACGATAATTTTCCTGATCGAACCTTTGGGCAACCCGGTGCTGCTGGCCAAATTGCTGGATGACTTCAATTCCGCTCAAGGCCTCATTTAATCGGGTGTTTAGTCGGCTTAGACTTGTCCGCACCCGTTGATAGATTGGTACACTAAGTTTTTGATATAAGATTACCAGCAAGATAATTACGATCAATAAGCTTAACGTAGTCCAGGCCAAGACTGGGCTGACCATTAGCATAGCAATAAAAGCCGCAACTAAACCAGTAATTGCCACAATCAGGTTCAGGATCAGGTTCCAAAAATTATAGAGAGTTTTAGTATCGTTAGTGATCCGCGAAACGACCTCGCCTACTGGTGTCTGATCAAAGAAGGCCATCCCAAGTCCATAAACATGACGGGCCAAACGATCCCGCAAGCTTTCCAGGGTTCGTTCCGATCCGATGGCAAAGCTATAAGCTTGAACAAACTGCAAAAGGGCTTGAATAATCGTTAAAGCAAAATAGATCCCCGCGAAAAGCAAGATCCATCGTAACAATACCGGCCCATGGCGCAAGTAGTGATCAATGTAGTATTGAATCAACCGCGGCAGCAATAGGTTAACGATACTTAAGACAACTGCCATCACGGTTGCCAGGGTAAACTGCCACCAGAATGGTCGGGCAGCTTTGAAAAGCCGTCTAAGAACCTGAAATTGTTGCTGGTGAGTTAAGGTTGACTTATTTGGTTTACTCATTTAGGCCCGCCTCCAATTTTGCTCGTCGCTCTTGTTCACTCAAGGTCGTCCGGTACCAGCCCGGCCGGTGTGCTAATTGGTCTGGTGTACCTTGGGCAGTAATGGTTCCACCTTGCAACACAATCAGCCAATTGAGGTGCTGAACCGTACTCAGCCGGCTAGTTGCCATTATTAGGGATTGGTTAGTCCTATCTAAATATTTTTCAATCTGCGTGGCCGTTTCGGCATCCACTGCCGAGAGCGGATCATCAAGGACCAATAACCGGGCATCTTTTAGTAGAGCTCGACTAAGCGTCAGTCGTTGTTTCTGACCGCCTGAAAGCGAAGTACCTTCTTCGCCAACCTGGGTCTGGTACTGGTCAGGCATCGCGGCGATTTCTTCCGCCATTGCCGCTTCTCGTGTCGCTGTTTCGACTTGTTGCACACTGGCAGCAGGGTGACCAAAACGTAGATTGCGAGCAATCGTAGTTGAAAATAGAAAATCAGTCTGGGGAACATAACCTATTTGCTGACGATAGGTTGCTAATGGAAGGTCACGAATATCTTGTCCTCCTAAGCTAATTCGTCCTTGATAATTATCAAAGTCACGGACTAATAACCGTAGTAAAGTTGACTTTCCACTGCCGGTTGGACCAATTACACCAATTTTTTCTCCCGGCTTAATTGCAAAATCAACGTCATGAAGAATTAAACGTGAATCACCAGGGTAAGTAAATTGTTTAATATCAACCTGTACCGGGCCAAAGTAAATCGGCGCGGCTTGCTTAGCTGGTTGCCAGGCGGGACGTTCTTGCAAGAGTTCATTAATTCGATCATAACTTGCCCGTCCCCGTTCAAGAATGTTAAAAAGGCTACCAATTGCAAACAATGGCCAAACCAATTCGCCCAAGTAAGTAATCATCGTAACCAGTTGGCCAACTGTCAATTGGTGGTGACCAACTAGCCAACCACCAACGGCAATTGCAATTACGTAGGATAACCCCATAATCAAAGTCGTGGCCGGGCTAAAAAGAGAGTCCCAGAAATAGGCTCGTTGATTAGTATGCAAGGCCCTTTGAACATAGTGATGGTAATCAGCAAGGTCAGCTTGTTCCGCTCCTAGCGCTTGAATCACCTTAATCCCGCTAATACTTTCCTGGGTCTTATTATTCAATTGTCCAAAGGCCTGCTGAGCGTGGCCATACGCCCAATGAATCTTATTACCGAGACGGTTAGACAATATTATTAACAACGGCATCGGCAAAAGAGTCACTACGGTCAGGGGCCAACTGACAAAGACTCCCATGGCAATAATCATCGAGCCCCCGGTAATGATTGAGTCAGCCAGAGTTAAGATACCATAAGACGCCACTTCCCGAACTGCTTCGACATCATTAGTGGCATGGGCCATTAAGTCACCAGTTCGCCAACGTTGGTAAAAAGAAGGGTCCATTACCATAAAATGGTGAAAGAGTCGGCTTCGTAGTTGGCGTTCCAAGACATAGGAACTCCCGTAGAGAAGCTTCTGCCAGGCAAAGCGTAATAGGTATTGCAAAAGCGCCGCCACCAGCATAATACCCACTTGAAGGATCAGCCAGGTTGCCACAACTCGGTGGTCACTAATGGCGTCAACAACATTACCAATGATCCGCGCCGGAATTACATTGCAAATTGCTACTAAAATTAGAGCGATCACCCCGCCGAGGTATTGACGCCACTGTTGACGAAAGAACCAGCGCAATTGCTTCAAGATTGTCATTACTTCACCCCTATTCTTTATCACTATTATCTTAATTAAGTTAATCAACTATGTGAAATGCTTTTCACCAATGCTTTCATATTCGTTTTCTGCAATCACAAACTATTATTAATAGTAAATGCTCCAAAAAGCAATTAATTTAATTTTAAAAGGGTAAATGTTTAACATTCGGGGTAAAATCCAGTAAAGTTAGAATTAACTTACTAAAAGGAAATGATAATTTTATGAATAACCAGCATCGTAATGGTCACATCCACCACACCTTGCAGACTCGGCACCTCACCATGATTGCTCTCGGCGGAACAATCGGGACGGGTCTCTTCATCGCCAGTGGATCCGCGATCACCACTGCCGGTCCTGGAGGCAGCCTGATCGCCTACTTTATCATGGGCCTAATGGTCTATTTCTTGATGACTAGCTTAGCCGAAATGGCGACCTATAATCCGCGTAGTGGTTCCTTTGCTGAATACGGAAGTCGCTATGTCGACCCAGCCCTTGGTTTTGCAATGGGTTGGAACTATTGGTTCGGCGGAGCGATTTCCGTAGCGGTGGAACTATCCACGGTCGGAATTGTCATGAACTTCTGGTTTCCCCATATTGCGGCTTGGATTTTTAGTTTAATTGCCTTTTTAATTATCTTTACAATCAATTATTTCTCTGTCCGGGCCTATGGAGAAACAGAATTTTGGTTAGCCTTTGTCAAAGTGGCGGCCGTTATTATCTTCGTGATCGTTGGAATTGCTGTCATCTTTGGCCTTTTAGGTGGTCACCAACCAATTGGTTTTAAGAATTTCACCTATAAGCAGGCTCCATTCGTCCATGGCATTCCGGGAATCATCAGTGCCTTCGTTGTTTCTGGTTTCTCTTTTCAAGGAACCGAAATGGTCGCTATTGCGGCGGGTGAATCTAAGAATCCAAAGCACAGCGTTCCGACCGCTATTCGGGCGACCTTCTGGCGAATCTTACTTTTTTACGTATTGACAATTTTTGTCATCGCCTGTGTATTGCCATATACAAACAAAAATCTACTGAGTTCTAATGTTCAAGATATCGTTAAGAGCCCCTTCACATTGATTTTTCAATATGCAGGATTACGGTACGCAGCAGGGATCATGAATTTTGTAATTTTAATTGCGGTTTTATCTTCTGCAAATTCCTGGCTCTATGCCATTTCACGAATCCTCTTTTCCCAGTCAATGGAAGGCTTCATGTGGAAAGGCTTCCGGGCGGTTAACCGTCGGGGGGTGCCAATCATCAGTTTCTTGGCTGTCTCACTGCTTAGCCTTGGGCTCTGGGGATTACAGTTCATCGGGCCTAACGTTTATAATTACCTGATTTCTGCTACTAGTCTCGGTGGCTTTATCGAATGGCTCGGTATTGCTATTTCTCATTACCGATTCCGGCGTGGTTTCTTAAAGCAAGGACATACTCTTGATGAATTGGACTATCATGCTGGACTATTCCCGTTTGGGCCAATTCTTGCCTTTATCCTCTGTGTTGTTGTCATTGGTGGTCAAAATATTGACGCCTTTGCTAAGCTTGACTGGTCCAACATTTTAATTACTTACATGAGCGTGCCACTATTCATTATCTTCTACCTTTATTACAAGATCCGGCACCACACTCACCTCGTTCCATTAGAAAAAATGAAACTGAAATAACAATAAAAAAATGAGTCTTAACCATTTTGGTTAAGACTCATTTTTTAATTAGTAGTCTTGAAATCCGCCGCCTTCAGAACTGCACCAATTGCATTCATGCTGTTAGCTGAAACTTGCTTAGAAAATTTTACCATTAATAATTATCCAATTTGTTAAATATAAATTCACTTTTCCTGGTTCATTAACCAGTTAGCAACTACTCTTTCATAGGCCGTCGTTTGTTCGGTGAAGACCATGTGACGGGCATTTTGAAATAGTTTCCACTGGGCATTCGGTAGGTGATCAACCATTGTTTTAGCTACTAATGGTGTACAGAGGTCATTCGTGCCATCGATGACTAAGGCCGGAATTTTAATTTGCTGTAACCGAGTCGTATATTCATAATCGCGCAGGTTTCCCTGGGGAAGGTATTCATTAGGACCCCAGGCAGTTAGGTAAGCTACTTTCCCACCCTGCTTAGCTCGGCGTAATGGTTCCGGTGACTGGTTTGTTGGCGTAGCAGCCGCATGCAATTCCATAAAATGATCATTGGCCGCCTGATAAGCCGTCCCAGTAAAGTCATTTGTTCGTTCGGCTTGACGAATTGCTACCTGTTCATTCTGAGGCATAAATTTAATCAATCGGTGAAGCTCACTGGACCAGAGCTGGGCGGACGACAGAGTACTAGAAAGAATTACGCCCCGCACACCCTGGGGATGATAATCACAAAGGTAGATGATGGCTAGCATTCCACCCCAAGATTGGCCAAGCAAGTAGACGCGGTTCAAGCCTAAATAGTCACGAAGGTTTATCAACTCGCTAACCCAAGTCTTAGCGGTATAGAGTTCTGGATGATTATCTGGAATTGAAGATCGTCCACAACCTAGTTGGTCATACATAATTAGTTGACGGCCAGCCCGGATTGCCAAATCATCCAATAATTCAAAATAATTATGAGTCGATCCTGGACCACCATGTAATAGAATAAGTGGGGCCCGATCAGTCGCATCGCCCACAATTCGACAATAAGTTTGGTAATTGCCAAAGGGCACCATCAATTCCTTAATTTTCATTTTGATACCTCCAAAGTGTTGTAATTAAAAACCATTTTAGCAAAATTCCCAGCACATGGTTTTCTACTTTCCAATCCCAAACTTTCTACATCACGATTCAATAACCTATTATTCGACTCTTTTCTACTACATTTCCAATAAATACATCCTTATTTGTATTTTAAATACCAAAAACGGCCCAGAAAACTCTGGACCGTTTTAATCTAATTTTATTAATTAGAAACTTTCGAGATCAAGCGTAACGCTTGGGCCAAAAGTAGAGGCGATTGAAGCGTGCTTGATGTAAGTTCCCCGTACTGATGCTGGACGAGCCTTAGCAACAATATCTTCCAAAGTCTTCAGGTTTTCTACCAGCTTATCAGTGTCAAACGAAACCTTACCGAATGGTACTGCTACGTTACCATCACGGTCAGTCCGGTAAGTAACTTGACCAGCCTTAGCGTCAGAAACCGCCTTAGCAACATCCATCGTTACCGTACCAGTCTTCGGGTTTGGCATTAAGCCCTTAGGTCCAAGAATCCGACCTAAGCGACCAACTTTGGGCATCATGTTTGGTGTTGCAATTGCAACATCAAAGTCAAGCCAGCCATCCTGAATCTTTTCAACCAGGTCATCGGAACCAACAAAGTCAGCACCGGCATCCTTGGCAGCCTTAGCATTTTCACCATCAGCAAAGACAATTACGGTCTCCTTCTTACCAGTACCGTTTGGCAGAACAACTGCGCCCCGCAATTGTTGGTCAGCTTGCTTGGTGTCCACGTTTAAGTTAAATGCAACTTCAACGGTTGAGTCAAAGTTAGCAAAGTCAATATCTTTTACTAATTGAACCGCATCGTTAACAGCGTAAGCTTTCTTGCTGTCAACCTTCTTTACGGCATCTTGGTACTTCTTACCACGTTTTTTAGCCATCTTGTGTTTTCCTCCTTGCAAATTGTGGTCGAACGGAGTTAATACCTCCCACGGAAACGCACTACTTTAATAGCACGTCCGGACTGCTTGGCAACTAGCCTTCAACAGTGAAGCCCATGCTGCGTGCAGTACCTTCAATCATGCGCATAGCTGCATCTACATCAGCTGCGTTTAGATCTTGCATCTTTGTTTCGGCGATTTTCTTAACTTGATCCTTGGTTACCTTAGCAACCTTCTTCGTGTTAGGTTCACCGGAACCGTGTTCAACACCAGCGGCCTTCTTCAGTAAGACAGCAGCAGGTGGCGTCTTAGTAATGAAGTCAAATGAACGGTCCTCGTAAACGGTAATTACAACTGGGATCAGCATTCCCTTTTGGTCTGCAGTCCGTGCGTTGAATTCCTTAGTGAATCCCATAATGTTAATCCCTGCTTGTCCAAGCGCAGGACCTACTGGTGGAGCTGGTGTAGCTGCACCGGCAGGAATTTGCAACTTAACAACGTTAGCTACTTTTTTTGCCACGAGACAAAACCTCCTTAGTCCGTGTTGTGGTAATGATGAGGCAGTAAGTTTTTACCTCTCCCACAGTATGCCTATAGCATACTAAAATAAATTACCACAAATTACCCTTAAATTCAAGCAATGAACGTTAATTAGTCATTCATTGTGTCAATTTGGTCAAAACCAACCTCGGCGCTAGTTTGCCGACCAAACATTTCAATATCAACGTTTACTTTCATCTTATCATGGTCAACCGCAGTAACCTTACCAGTTAAGTCAGCAAAGGCACCAGCAATAATCTTAATATTATCGCCAACGTTGACGTTAATATCAGTCCGGGCAACGTCTTCACCCATCCGCTTCATAATGCGATCTACTTCTTCTGGTAACAGTGGGGTTGGTTTTGAACCTCCACCGTGAGATCCCAAGAAACCAGTAACGCCAGGAGTGTTCCGGGCAATGTACCATGCTTGGTCAGTCATCACCATTTCAACTAACACATAGCCAGGGAACGTTTTTTCTTCAGTTTCCTTTGCTTGACCGTCTTTAACTGTCCGGACGGTTTCTTCAGGAACAACGACCCGGAAAATGTAATCTTGCATTCCCATTGATTGAGCACGTGATTCCAAATTACTCTTAACCCGATTTTCGTAACCAGAGTAAGTGTGAAGCACGTACCAGCGTTTTTCATGTGATTCCATGATTAATCTCCTTTTGTAAATCAAATTTTCTCAAAAATAAAAAAACCTCGCTTACCACGAAGTTTTGCTCAAACAAATTATAACAAAAAAAGCGGTCAATGACCACCTTGATCTTATTTTACAAACGCCAACATACCCTCTTGGATAATCCAGTCAGCCAATGCAAAGAATAAAACAAAGAATATCGTTAACGAAATGACCACTCCGGTGTCCCGACGGTTTTCTTTCCAAGTCGGCCAAACCACCTTATGCATTTCTTGAACAACGCTCTTTAAAAACCGAAATAAATGCATTGCTTTCCTCCACTACTATCTGGTTTCACGGTGAATCGTATATTCACCACAGTGTTTACAAAACTTTTTTAATTCGAGACGCTTTTCGCGCGCGGCGTTAACAGCAACGGTATAATTTCGAGCACCGCATTTACTGCACTCTAAACCAACTTTCTTTTGGGCCATTACTGACACCTCCATACTGTTTAAGGTTATCATTTTTAACAAATTAAAACAACTCCCATCCAAAATTTGGATGGGAGCTGCTACAAACAAACTTAAAACCGTTAATCAAAAATCTGTTTTAAAAATTTCTGGCGCGCCCGTTCAAAGGCACTTCGAATAGATAAGGGAGAACAACTAAGACGTTTAGCGATGACATCAAGACTTTCACCGGAATTAATTTCTAAAAAGGCCCTTTTTTCTAATAGTGAGCACTCCTTTAAAAATTGTTGATAGACTAACCGAAATTGGCAAATTTCGTCTGGACGCAAATCCGCGTCAATCAAATGTTGATCAATTGTAAATCAGTAATTGATTCAACATGTTCCGCTGGAATTCGTTTTTTAGCCACCTGCTGGCGATAAAAATCACGAATTTTATTCATCAATGCTTGCTTTAAGTACCAACAAAAACGGGCCTCTTGATTGGAGTAAGAACAAGCAGTCCGATACAGAACCACCGCAGCTTCTTGCTTCCAATCATCCAGTGGTAGGTCATCCAAATGGAATTGATACCATACCTTACAGATTAGTGGCAGGTACTGATTGTAAAGTGATGTAAAACTTGCAGAATCATTAACTGCCACTTGTTTGATTAACTCGCTTTCCGGGGTTGTTTGGATCATTCTCTCACACATGATTCGCAACCTCTTTCCGCACTAACAACTGATGAGACCCGCTTGAAAATTAATAAGAAACTTACTAATCATCTCACCGACACAGCGTCTTGATCGGGGGTTTTGAAACTAACTCTCACATTAGTTTCACAACGGCTTTTCTCCTACGCTTCATCCCGCTGCCGTAGAATTTGACCGTTACTCATCAGTTGTCTAGGATAATTTACCAGACTTTACAATTGGTGACAATAGGCAAAAATTAATTCTGATCTAAGGATAAGGAAAAAAGATCCAAGGGATCAATGATTCCTTAGATCTTTTTTTTAAAATTATTTTACCGGATGGCGAGAACTGAACCCTTGATAAATTAACAAGCTAGCCGCCACACTCGCATTTAAGCTTTGTACCTGGCCAATCATTGGAATTGTCAACATCTCATCACAGGTCTTCCTTAAGAGGGTTGAAATTCCCTTTCCTTCATTGCCAATTACAACGGCGACTGGACCAGTGGCATCCCAGTGACGATAATCCGTTCCCTTCATATCGGTCCCGAATAGCCACAAGCCCCGATTTTTGAGCTCATTTGCCGTCTGAACAAGGTTGGTTACCCGTGCCACTGGAACATGTTCGATCGCTCCCGCAGACGTTTTCGCAACCACGGAAGTCAAACCAACTGCTCGGCGCTTTGGAATAATAACACCGTGGACCCCAGCGGCATCTGCCGTCCGTAAAATGGAACCTAGGTTGTGGGGATCCGCTAATTCATCCAAGATTAAAAAGAACGGCG
>NZ_JBFLGB010000054.1:0-10544 GCF_041859915.1 Limosilactobacillus sp. | reverse complement strand
ATCACCACGATGGGTATCTATCAAGAAATTCCTGCTTGGTTAGGTGAATCTCCTGATCCATATCATAATATGATTTTACGCCCATATAGAAAGGCAGCCGACATAATTGAAAATAGTGACCTTGACTATACCATTATTAGGCCGGGGTGGTTAGACAACGGAAATGCGGATTATGAATTGACAAAAAAGGGTGAACCCTTTGGTGGCCATGACGTATCACGTTATGCTATTGCTGATTTGGTTGCCAAGATAGTCAATGATCCTAGCTTTGGCAGTCATGAAAGTTATGGGATTAATCGTCCGCAAGCTCATTAAGGAGGAATAAGAAATGGAGCAAACAGTTAAATTAAATAACGGCAACCAAATGCCGGTTTTAGGTTATGGTGTTTTTCAAATTCCAGAAGAACAAACTAAAGGAGTCGTTTTAGAGGCTTTAAAAGACGGCTATCGTTTGATTGATACTGCCGCTGGTTATTTAAACGAAGGGGCAGTAGGTAAAGCAATTAAAGAAAGTGGCATTCCACGTAAAGATATTTTCTTGACAACTAAGCTCTGGGTTCAAGATTATGAGAATGAGCATGCCGTTGATGATGCATTAGGGCGGTTAGGCTTAGATTATATTGATCTCCTGCTTTTGCACCAACCAATGGGTAACTATTACAAGGCATGGCAGACGATGGAAAAAGCTGTTAAAGAAGGTAAGGTTAGAAATATTGGTGTTTCTAACTTTCAAAGTTTTCAAGTACAAGATTTAATGATGCATAACGAGATTAAACCAGTTGTTAATCAGATTGAGATCAATCCATTGAATCCTGAAAACAAGAATGTTAAATGGTTAGAAGATAATGACATTGTACCAGAAGCTTGGGGACCAATGGGTCAAGCACAGCAGGGCATCTTTACTAATCCTGTCTTGACCAAGATTGCTAAAGCACATGGTAAAACTGTTGGCCAGATCATGCTGGCTTGGAATATTCAAAGAGGCGTCGTGGTGATTCCAAAGTCTGTTCATGCTTCGCGGATTAAGGAAAATTTTGGTGCCTTGGGCATTAAACTAAGTGATGAGGAAATGAAGCAAATTGCCAGTTTGGACCAAAAGGATTCCTACTTTAATGGTTTGCTTACACCGGATACGGTTAAAGCCTTAGGCAAGATGACGTTTGACTATTAAAATTGTTAAAAAAAGAAGATGAAGAGGACTGAAAAATTAGAAAGCCAAGTAATTATGGTTACAAATGATGGGATTTAGGTGGTTAGCCATGAAAAAAGGTTATGAGTATTTATTTCAAGTTGATGGTCGCCGTGTTTATGTTTACGGCAGGAAGACTAATTTGGAGCAAAAAAGTAAGCAACTGCCCTTAGTCTTGGACTTAAATTGCACAACGGGCAACCCACAAGCAGAAGCCATGACTAATGGTTGGAAAGACCTGGCACAGAAAGAAAATATGATTGTGGTGGCACCAGAATATGATGATTATGCGACTTATTCAGAAACGACTTTCTTTATGCATGTCATTCAAGCAGCTGAGAGAAGATACCATATCGATGAACACCGCATTTATTCAGTGGGCTTTTCTAATGGTGGTGCTAGCTCAGTAGCGTTGGCCAATACCTATCCCCATTTGTTAGCTGGCATTGGTGCGATGGGCTGGATGATTGGTTATGCACGTAATAAAAATGTGGAAATCCCCTTTGTGTTAATTCAGGGTAGTAAAGAATACATTGACCATCTAGGTGGTAAGACTGCTGTTATGGATGATGAAAAGGTAGCTTTACGTGACCTTTTTACTGGTAATCGAATGATCGGTACACAAAAAGCTGATTATCAAAAATATCCTTATTGGGGTTATAAGCCAGATCGTGTTTATCAAAGGGCAGTCACTTATTTTGATTACGATCCTTATGGCCATGATAAGCGACAAGTAAGAAACAAATTGATTTTTTCTGAGTATTTAAGGAAAGGCTTCAAGTATCCTTTTGCTCGGCTAGTCCTGGTACCTAAGGAAACACATATTCCACATAGTAGCAATGCAAAAATCGTTTGGGATGGGCTTAAACATTTTCAACGTGTGGATGATAAAATTACTGAAAAATAAGAATAAACTTCTGACTTAAAAGAAATTATCTCAAGGAAAGGAAAATAAATATGAGTTTGCAAGAATTAGAAGATAAGGAAGCAATTAGGGAAGTTATCGATCGTTTCTCAACATTAGAAATAGACGTTCGGGCTCAGGCTAAGCTATTTACACCAGACACTAAGATTATAATCTATGCCGGCAATAAAAAAGTGCTGGAAATTAATGGGAGTAAAGAAATGGAAGAGAAGTTTGGGGCTGCTATGGCTAATGCTAAATCTTCCTATCACATGAATGGCCAACAAGTAATTGACCTAAAAAATGATCATGAAGCCACGGATATCCATTATTGTCAAGCAACTATTGAAAATGAAGAAAATGGCAAAAATGTATTGAATATTAGTTCCATTCGTTATATTGATACTTTGGTTAAACAAGGTAATAAATGGCTAATTGCCTCTCGTGAACAGCATATTGTTTTTAATGAAAAAAGAGGTTTTTAAATGAATATTTTTAATGAAATTGCGAATGGCACAATGGTTGATATGTATTCTGATGAATACCAAAAGGTCGTAGTACCAGAACTGCATCGAGCTGATGATGTACTATTTAAACTCAACCATACTCGTCCACGTACACCAGAACAAGAAGAAGCTTTTAGTCAACTTTTTGCTGGTCATTACCCAGCTGGGTTAACGATAATGACACCTACTCAGATTGATTTTCCGCAACAATTCAAAACACATGGTCATGTTTTTATCAACCATTCTTTTACGGCAATGGCAATTGCTGGTATTGAGATTGATGAAGGAACACAGATTGGACCTCATGTTTCCATTGTTACGGATAATCATGATTTAACGGAACACAATATTTTAAGATGCAAACCGGTAAAACTAGGTAAAAATGTCTGGGTTGGTGCTAATGCTTTAATCTTGCCTGGTGTTACCATCGGTGCTAATGCTGTAATTGCGGGCGGTGCAGTTGTAACTAAAGATGTGCCTGCAAATAGTATTGTGGCTGGTTGTCCAGCAAAAGTAATTAGAAAGATCGAATGAGGGAAAATATGGACGAATAAACTGTTTTATTGGGATGGGGGATCGATTCTGTCCTATGGCTATCTAATAAAAAATTTAACAACTGCAGTAGCAGAACATTTTATGATATTCTCTTGGGCAAGGACAAACCTGCTATTAATATTTTGGAAGATCTCAACTTTAATCGGCGTGATCATCTCCCTGTTTGTGTTTCTCTTCAAGGCGATATTTATTGTGTTGATATGAAAATAAATAGGTATATAAATTTACTCATTTACCGCACCAAACGGGTACTCTCGGCTTTAGAAGTTCATCCTGATGGGGCTGTGTTACTTCCGCTGCTTCTGGTCATGGTTGCTCAGTAGCTGTGCTTGATCCTAAAGATGGTTATGTGCTTCAAGAGCTTGCTAACCCTCCGAAACTGAAAACAGGTTATCCAGAGATGGACAAATATCAACGGATCTTATTTGGTGGACCTTTTTGGGGCTTTACACTTGCTAACCCGTTACAGTCATTTCTTCAGAAGGCTGACTTTGCCGGCAAGTCGGTCTACCCGTGGGTCACTTTCTATGATCATGACGAGAAGTATCTAGGTGACTTGAAGGCACGTTACATAATGGTCAGGTACACGACTTACTGGAATTGACAATAGGGACGTTAAACAATGAGCACCTGCTCAACCAGGTCCTTGACGAATGGCTGAAGGAAATTAAAGGTTGATAACTTAAAGCCTGGGTGATTACTTGGGCTTTTATTTATAATTATGATATAATTATAAAAAGAGGATGAGTAGATGAAAAGCCAACCAATTAAATCAAGAAAGCAGGGTACTTCACTGATGTTAACCATCCCTGCACAATTTTGTGTTGCCGAAAATACGTTTTTTGAACCTCAATTATTGAATGATGGAACTATTCAATATAAACCGTTGCCATCACCTGCACAGATTGCCCATGATCGGGCGTTGATCGAACAAAGCTTTGATGATGATTTGTTAGATGAAAAACAAATGAAAGCAAAATTTAAGAAGTATGGATGGCAATGATGAATGAAGGTTAAATATACGAATCATTTTGCTCAGTCTTTGCAGCAAATTATCTTTTATTGGATTAATAATTTGCATATTAGTAAAGATAAAGTTCAACGTTTCGTTAGGCAAATCGAATATAAAATTGATTTATTAAAACACTTTCCTAAAATGGGACAAGATGTAACAGAATTATATCAACTAGAGCGACCGACCTATCGACTCTTAATTGGGAAAAGTTATGAGATCTTTTACCGAATTGATGAACAACACCAATTGATAATTATTGGTTCGATTTTTAGTGCGGATCAGATGAAAATAAAGTTTTAGTAATTTAATGTACGAAGACTCCAATAATGTCAACAAAAGCAGGTACCACGAGCTAACCACTCATAATACCTGCTTTTATAATTAGTATCCTCCTTGCAGTAAGTCATTAATCTTTTCTAGGTCGAATTGGTTAAGATCAATCAGTGGTTCACCCATCCATTCCTTCAGATCCGGGTCAACGTGACCGGTTTGGTAATCGTCATAGTAGGCTTGTAGGGCACCAACACCACCAATGTCCTCAACGATGCCGTAACCTTTGCCGGCAAGAACCTGGGCATTTTCAGGGCCGGGCTTGTTAATGATTTTACGAACGTGGACCGAAAATTCCCAGCTATCGCCAAAGTCATAGGTGAAAAGAAGTCGATCACCAGTTTTAAGCGAAGAAACATAAGCCTTATTTGCGTCCTTAATATTCACATTGGAGAACGATGGAAGCATTTCGTCCATTTCTTCAGGTAATTCGAAAACTTCATTTGTTTTTTTATTGCGCAGACTGTAAAGGTGTTCAAAGAAGCCATGAAACATGATAATGATGGTCTTTTCAAGGTCGTTTAAACTTTTGTCGCCACTGATGATGAAACGTCGCCAAGTTGACGGGCGAAAGTCGTTCAGCTTAACTCGAAATTCATAGGTTTTATTGCTAGGGATTAAAGGTTTCTTGGCTGGTTGGGTGGAGAAACGTTTTTTCTCTAGCAACTCCATGTTGTCTTGGATGTCTTGAAGCATCAGCTGAATGGTATCTGGATGATCTCCAAACAGTGAGGTTAATTGCTTAACAAAATATGTAGCCCGTTCGCGTCGATTACCGAAGCCAAGGGATTCTCGCGCAGTGTGTTGAAGGTTTAGGAAAATATGATGACTATCACTTTTACGAATAATTCCGGTCTTACTCAAAAAACGGTAAAAACCAATTAAGAGATCTTGGTAAACATCATAATTATCAGGAGCTTTCATTATGGAATCGTAATAGTAGGCGTTGGCCTCAGTAAGGCTGGTGGTAACAAGAGTAACTGGCCCGGTTAAAAGGTAGTGGTTTAAAAAGTCGTCGAGAAAGTCTTCTGACATTTCAAGCGGCCACTCAAAAGATGCTGGTAGAGTAGCGATGTATTGCTTAATCATTTGACGGTTATTACGCTGGATTTGCTTAACAATTTGTTGATTTTGTTTAGCCTCTTGCCATTCATATTCTTTCCATTTGCGTGGGTCATCGAAGTGAGGCTTGATGGTCACATACTTAAATGTAGGCTTTGGTTTACCGGGCTTGTCTGGGAAAGCCTCATTGACAATTTGAATTAGTCTGCGTGCAAACAAAGATTCCGGTTTTGTCTCTAAGAGGTGAGAAATAGCAATGGAAAGGTGTGCTAATCGATCTTGGCTTTGTTTGAATAGGCTGACGTCGTCCAATAGTTCCGTGATTTCTTGGGGATGCCGGTTGATATATTGCCGATATTTCATTAACGAAAAATCTGTTGCTGATGAGGTATAGCGAAAAGTTAGGTCTGCTGTTGCTATTTCCTTGATTTTAGCTTGTTGGTCTTCGGTTAGGTAATCAAGCTTTGAAATGGTTTTACTAAATATTCGTGCAAATTGCTTAGTAGTTAGTGCTTTGGTAATGATTGAAAAACCGGTAATTTCTTCAACGTATAAGTAGTACGACTTTCGTTCAATCACGATTGGTGCAACAAACCAGGTCGTAAATGGCTGTATTTTAATTGTTGTGTTGGATGTCTGAGGTTGCTTTTTACCTAATTTCTTGGTTAGTTCGTTGTTGTAGTAGATTAATGTCATGATTTGGCCCTCGCTTATTTGGTAAATTAACTTGTTAACTAGTCGTACCTTTAATCATATTTTATCAAAAGAACAATCTGGTTTGACTTTGCTACCGTTATTTTTGGTGGATGGTTTTCACTTCATTTGGCCAAGCTTGTAAAAGTGTTGCTAATATAATTAGCCCGCTACCAAGCCAGTCTAAGAGATTGAAAGGAGTACTTAAGAAAAAGACCGCTAGCAAAGTGGCAATCAACGGTTCAAAGGCGCCCAACATTCCCGTTGTACTAGCAGCAATAAAATTAATACTAGCAAGATAAAGAGTATAGGCTAACAGGGTACCAAAAATAATGATAAAAAGAATCATTAAGATATCAGTTGTATTCATTACTGGTGTTGGCATTGTCCAATAAAGGGGAAGAAATGCTAAGCCGGCAATCAGCATTGACCAACCTACTATAGTGATTGTTCCAAAATCTCGGAAAAGTTGACTAGGCATAATGGTATTAATTGCTTCGGCAACGGCAGCTAAAAGTCCCCAAGTAAGGGCGAGTGGGGAGAGAGCTAATTGGTTCAAATGGCCATTAGTTACAAGAAGCAAGGTCCCTATTAAGGCAATAATGATTGAAATTACATCAATCCGTCGTGGTAGGGACCGTGTTCGCAAAGCCAGATAAGAAATAATGAAGACCGGTGCCAGGTATTGAATAACAGTTGCCGTCGGAGCATTACTATATTTAACTGCAACATAGTAAGCCAGTTGAGATGCACCCATTCCAACAAAAGAGTAAATGATTAGGTACCAAATCCGTCGCCAACTGCTAAATAGTAACTTGATTTTGCGATAATTAGTTACTAATGAATAGACCACCAGTAAAAGCCCTGCACCGAGGAGCCGCAGTCCAACGAGCCAATATTCATTGATAGATGGGTTCCTAAAAAGAAATTGAACCGCTGCTCCTGAAGCACCCCAAAGTGATGCCCCGGTAATCGCCAAAATTAATCCTTTTGCTTTGTTATTCAAATGACTCACCTTTTTAATGATTGTAAAATTAAGTTCAGTGTAAAAAAGACTGCTATTAGTTTCAAGCTATTTTAAATAATAAGGGAATATAGTTAGTAGAAGTAAGCAACATTGATTAGGCCTATGAAGCAATTCCAAATAATGATGTGTTTTTATCCAATCGGCCATGAATTATAATAGAAATATTAGATAAGTAAGGAGTGATAACGATGCCAATGGGAACTTACCAGCAAGTTAAGGACGCACTGAAGAAGCTGGGAATTACTGACTATTATGTAATTGACCACCCAGCAGCTCACACAACGGAGGAAGCAGACGAGTACATCGCCGGCCACGAGGGTGTACGGACTAAGACAATGTTTCTTAAAGGTAAAAAGAAGAAATACTACATGGTGATCATGGATGATAAGAAACGGATGGACTTCCATGAATTCCAAGATCTGACTGGGGCTAAGCGGGTTTCCATGGCCCGGCCGGAAGCCCTTCAGGAACAGTTGGGTTTAGCACCAGGGATCGTTTCACCATTTGGCCTACTCAATAATAAAGACCACAATGTTAAAGTTTACATTGATAAAGATATTGCTGATGAACCAATTCAGACCTTCCACCCGAATGAAAATACCCACACGATCTTTATCAAGACGCCAGATTTAGTTAAATTCTTGACGGCGATTGACTTTAAACCGGAAATTATTGATCTATAGTTCTTAATTTTCATCATGAAATTTGAAATAGCATATGAAATAGGAAAACAACGCTTAGGCGAGCATTAATGGACTAGTCTGAGCGTTGTTTCTAACTAATAATGAGTATTATGATTATTTCCCAAAAATTTGCGTTTGCTGATGTTTAACCAATCCTACTCCGCTAACGATAATAGTTAATAAAATTAACACTAGGAGGCAAGCTTCAAAAGGGATGTGGTAGGAGTAATAGTCAATTACGATGCCACCAAGCAGTGGACCGATTGCTTTGCCAACTGAGACAAAGGCAGTTAATAAGCCTTGGTACTTATCCTTGACGGTAGCTGGTGACAATTTGTTAATGAGAACGGGGATGGTCGGAAAGGCAGTTGCTTCCCCCAAGGTCAAAGTAGCCATTCCGGGGATGAAATCAAGATAAGTATTGGCCGTTAGCAGAAAGATGAAAGAAAATGCGCAAGCGGCGATGCCAAAGCAGATTAAACAGCAGTCACTATGGATACGGCTGCCTAGCCAGTTGATGATAGTTTGGAAGATAATGATTAAGACCCCGTTAATGGTCCACTTGAAGGAATTAACCGCAAAATTAGGGCTCTTAAACGAATCTGTTATGGATTCGCTAATCAAATATTTTTCTTTTTAAGAATTGATTGCTTATTTGCATAAAAAAGCTTCTCACATTTAAGTGAGGAGTATAAGCCCGCATCAATACCAGTTGACACATAGCCAATTTTTTGACCATTGGTATTACCTCCTTAATTTGCCTATTGAAAAATAAAAAGGGTTGAGAAAAAATCTCAACCCTTTGGTCCTCTAGCTAGTGGTAAACCACTTGAGAGGCTTGGTTAGCATTATTTAATTTAAAAAATCCAAACGATTTATTTCCCTAAAGTATTCTGCTTCTTTCTCGTATGCTTATTTGGATCTTTAACGTTGTTTTATTCTATTTTTTGAAACGGAGCAAGGAAACACAAATATTTGGTTGACGCTTAAAGCAGGTTAAACAGTCTTACCATCAATTCTTGCTGTGATTGGACGTTCATTCGGCGGTGCATGTTGGCAATGTATTTGCTAACTGTTGCTGAACTAGGTCAAAAAATGGTTAAAAATACTGACAAGGACTAATGGCAGTCAATGTTCCCCCGGCCATCTTTTGGTTAACGACAAAGTTATTATCAGAAATGGGGCATCTTTCATCCCGGTGATGTGGTACTGGTTGAGCCTGGCATCAAGTACTGGCACGGTGCTACAAGACAGCATAGGTTTACCCTAGTATGATCTTGAATGCGAATAAGTCAACGAAAAAAGGTCGAATAGACGTGGGTTGCTTTGTGCATTACACTAAAATAAATAATCAAAAGAAGGCAATCCAATGGCAAAAAATGTGACAATTCGTGTGGCCCGCTTGACCGATGCCCCACGATTGGTTGAAATTTATGCACCATATGTAAAGAAAACAGTCATTACTTTTGAATATACCGTACCAACCGTGGATGATTTTCGACAGCGAATGGCGAATACCTTGGTTAAATATCCTTATATTGTGGTAGAACAAGGTAATCAGGTGGTCGGTTATGCCTATGTTGGCCCTTTTGTTGGACGGAAAGCTTATGATTGGAGTGTGGAAACTTCGATTTACATTGATCCAGAATGTCGACATAATGGTATTGGCGGACAATTATATGCAGCCCTAGAGAAAATTCTTAAGGAAATGGGAATTCTAAACCTGAATGCTTGCATTGGTTATCCGGTTGGCAAGGATGATAAATATCTAACTAAAAATAGTGCCCAGTTTCACCGCCACCTTGGGTATCGATTAGTAGGTGAATTTCACCGGTGTGGTTATAAGTTTAACTGTTGGTACGATATGATCTGGATGGAGAAAATGTTGGGTGACCATCCCCAAATTGCCCAACCGATTAAAAACTTTAATGATGTTCGGGCAATAATTGCTAAGAAGTATGGCATTAAGTAATTTTATTAGGCCATTAAGGGCTAGTGCAGCCTTAATGGCCTAATTGATATTTGATGTTAATATTTGAGTTTCACGTGGAACGATATAAAGAAAATTTTGCTAAAAATTTCAAGAAATTTGACGCACGTTTATATTGATTTTAGTTATATGAACTGTTTTCTTTCGGCAATTATTTCACAAATCGTGAAGCAAAGTGGCGAAAATTATAAGAGCCAACAAGCTTGACAATCAGCCATGCGTTTTAATTTTCTTCAACAGGATCATTCTTTTGTTGTTTATTGTTAAGAAAAATTATTCTTAACAATTGTCGATAGTCGCTCACTCCACCTGCTTGTGTCTGATCCTGAGGGTGAAACCAAATACTGGCAAGCTTAGCCCGGCTAGCACCTATAATGTCTGCTTGTTTGCTGTCGCCAATCATTACAATGCTGCTTTGGGCGTTGGCTGGTAGTTGGGCTAATAAACGTTCGTGAACTACTCGGTCATAAATGACCGAGCTTCTGGGAACGCGAAGTAGTATTTAGGATATTACACTGGTATTCCAGCTACCTAACTTACAGAACTCCGTTCTTTTACCAAGGCTAGTTCCTAGCCAACGGCTTTTAATC
>NZ_JBFLGB010000053.1:0-10761 GCF_041859915.1 Limosilactobacillus sp. | reverse complement strand
CCTACCAAAGACTGGGAATGTGCTTGTGGTAAGTACAAGCGGATCCGTTATAAGGGAATCGTTTGTGACCGTTGTGGAGTTGAAGTTACCCGTGTTCTGTAAGTTAGGTAGCGTGAATACACGTGCAAGATCCTAAATACTACTTCGTGTTCCCAGAAGCTCGGTCATTTATGGTCGAGTAGTTCACCTGCTTATTAAGTATAGTTTAAAACACGAAAAAGCCCCCACAAGTCGATGTGGAGGCTTTTTACCGTTTAATTACTTGTCTTGATTACCAGAGTTAATCCCCTTTGATTCTGCCTTATCCATAAATTGCTGTTCTCGATCGAGACGTGGGAAGAGGTTCAAATCATGGGAATGAATTCCCTTCATCGAGGCCCACAATAAGAGGAAGAAGACAACTGCAATACCGAAGAGCACGGAATTACAGAATAATGCATAGTGGGTACCCAAGCCACCAGCAATCCCTTGCCGAATGCCCTGAATCGAGTAGGTCATCGGTAGGAACCAGTGAATGACGTTATAAAACTTCATCGTTACTTCCATTGGGAAAGTCCCACCAGAACCACCAAGCTGAAGCATCAGCAGAACCATAGCTAAGAACCGACCAGGGTTATCAAAGGTCATCGACAGGAACATCACGATCGCCATTGAAGCTAGGCCAAAGCAGATTGTCGTCAGGAAGAATGACGGAACGTGATCAATCGTGAGCCCACAGGCCATCATAATAGCGTCTTCGACAATTGCCATCGTGGTAGCCACCGTGCTCCCGATCACAACCTTACTGATCCACCAAGCAGTCGCCGACTTACCAGGAATGGCTTCACGCCGAATTGGGTAAACAAAGTTGAAGACAAGCATCCCAACATAGAGAGCCACGGACAAAACGTATGGTGCCAATGCATGGCCATAGTTTGGCACATAGCTATAGTGAGTATGTCTCAAGGTTGTTGGTTCGGCAAACATCTTAGCGGTCCGGCCAGTTGGCTTGATGCCATTGATCGTCTTAGCACCCTTGCCTAAAGCATTGGACAGCTTGCTTGCCCCAGCATTTAACCGGGCAATTCCGGAGATAAGGACCGGTGAATTATCCTGAAGTTGTTGGGTTCCGGCAGCTAATTGGTTAACTCCGGCAACCAGGGTCGGAATTTGAGCATTTAACTGACCCAGGGCAGTCGCCAATTGCATGGCCCCAGAATTCAATCGACCACTGTTGGCGTTGAGCTGACTAATGCCGTTACCTAATTGGCCAACACCAGCTGTGTACTGACCGATTCCACTGGCTAACTGGTTTGCACCAGACTGCAAAGTCCCGGTATTAGCAGCCAGCTGAGCAGAACCCGCAGCCGCGGTATGAACGCCGGCTGTATATCGACTAATTCCCGATTGAGCGGTCTGGGCTCCAGCAGCTAACGTATTTGCTCCAGCGGCTAATTTGCTAGCATTCGATGCTAATAGTCCAGTATAGTTGGATAACGTATTAACACTATTTAAGGCCTGATTACTTCCTGATTGCATTGAATTAAGACTATCTTCAAGTCCTCGTGCAGCGGTCATAACTTGTTGAGTGTTTTGACCAGAAGTAGTCATCGACTTATTAACGGCTGCTTGTAATTGATCAACCCCAGCCTTAACGGCGCCAATTTGCTGTGCTAGTTGGGCGTTAGCCTTGTTATTAGTACTAGTAGTTGTGGTTGTCTTACTAGAAGTATCAGCACCATTTAAGTCGTTGATCGCACTAGCTAGCTTTGCCTTGTCGGCATCATCCATCTTAGAAGTGTCGATACTGCTCAACTGGCCCTTAGCAGCATTAATGCTAGAGGCTGCACCGTTGTTATTATTGGTGGTTTGCTGACTCGTAGATGGCTGAGCCTGACTAGCCGCTTGTTGTAATTTTCCTAATTGGGCCGAAATATTTCCTAATTGTTTGGAAAGGTCACCTAAAGAATTACTAGAACTAGCTAATGGTGCCAATGCATTCTGCAATGCTGTCGCGTTTTGACGAACATTACCAGACAAAGCTGTCATTTCATTTTGCATTGCCGGGATCTGGCTTTTAAGGCCCTGGTCCATTCGACTAGCAGCACCGCTATAAGCATTTAAGTTAGTTGCTAAGCTGCCAGCACCACCTGCTAGCTTATCAGCGCCACCCTGTAAGGCCGTACTATTGCTATCTAAGGTCCCTAGGCCGGCATTTAATTGGTTAACACCGCCAGCAAATTGACCAACTCCGGCACTAAGTTGATTAGCACCACTGGTCAAGGCTCCAGAATTAGCTACTAACTGACTAACTCCGGCACCGAGCAAACCGACACCACCAGTGTATTGCTGAATTCCGCTGGCCAGGGTTTGACTACCGTTAGCCAACTGGGCAGCCCCGGCGGTCAATGGAGCCACTTTAACCCGCATTTCCTGGACGCCGGCATTGACCTGGCTAACTCCGGCGACATACTGCTTAGCACCAGTATTAAGGGTCACCATTCCAGTGCTGATCTGCTTAGCACCCTTCGCTGCCGAAGACATTCCCTCGCCAACGACATGCAGTTCTTTGAACATGGCCGAAGCGTAAGCATTAGTCACCGCTGCCCGAACCTTCATGTTCATCTCACGCATTCCCATTTCACTGATGACTTCACCAATCATGTTCAGTGAATCGTTGGTTGTATAGTGAATCTTCATCGTTTGCGGGTGTTTGTCCATCACCGTCGTAGCGTTTTCAGAGAAATTTTTTGGAATCGTTACTACCGTATAGTATTTCCGGTGTGTCAAACCCTGGTGGGCTTTTTTAGCCGAAACAAATTCCCACTTCAAAGCATGATTCTTCTTAAGTGACTTAACGGTCTGATCACCAACTGCCATTCGATGACCTTGATACTCTACCGGGTCATCCTTATTAACCACTGCCACTGGTAGATTCTGTGTATTTCCATATGGGTCCCAAACAGACTTCAGGAAGAAGATACTATAAAGGAAAGGAATTATACAAATCACTAAGGTCGATATCAGCAGGATTTTATTATGGTAGATATTCTTAAACTCCTGCTTAATCATTTCCCACATTGTCCTTTTTCACCTCACATCTATTTATTTTTATAACTTGGTCTTGGGCTGATCATCACTGGAAAGAACGTGAACGGTCTGCCGAGCAAACGCAATCACATCCTTAACCGGCACATCATAGTTTTTGTCCTGCCACCATTGAAAGGCCCCCAAAATTGAGCCGCTCAACGTGTAGGCCAATAATTCTGGATCATCAACCTTTTGCAATGCTTGAATCACCATGTCTTTACTAGAATGCTCGGCTCGATCCAAAAAGATCTGAGTTAAGATATGTAATAACTCCGAATATAGTGCGCTATGTGGACTGCTAGCAGCTAGGTGCCGAACCATGTTACGGTGGCGGTCAATATATATAATTAACTGTTTAATAATATCTTCTTCAGAGTCACCGCTGTCAACAATCCGTACAATCTGAGTTTTCAGAGTCTGCTCCAATAAATCATATTTATCACTAAAATAACGGTAAAAACTACTTCGGTGTAAGAGTGCTTCTTTACAAATCTGATCGACCGTCAAATGGTCAAAAGAATTATTCTCCAATAACACCAGGAGTGCGTTTTGAAAATCACGAACTGTTCGCGTTACACGCATCTACCATTCCTCCTCACTGTCCCTATTTCAACATAAATACTATATAACGTTCTGAATTCAAACAACAGAGTTACATAAGTATATTGGTACTTAAATAATACATTTACTAATAAATGTACAAATAGGGCTTTATTAGTAAAACTGCTTAAGTTTTATAAATAATTTCCTGTTGTTTCCATAAGAAAATACGTTTTTATCCTATATTTGTATTAGAATTACCTAAATCAAAGCGGTTAACGGTCGCAATATGCTACAATCACAAGTGAAGAGAATTAATTGCAGGAGGCGTTTCTAATGAAAATCGCAAGTGAAAAATTTGGCAGCTATCAAAATTCCGACGTTATCAAGTACACATTGACTAACGACAATAACGTTAGCATTAGTGTCCTCAACTTTGCCGGTATTTGGCAGGCTTTTATGGTTCCAAACACTCATGGTGGCCGGGTCAACCTCCTGCTCGCCGCCGACAGTTTTAATCCTTATGTTGATTATGCTGACCTATATGCAGGGCGGATTGTTGGTCGGGCTGCCGGTCGCATTGCTAAGGGGAAATTCGACATCGACGGTGAGAGTTACTCGGTCCCGACCAACGAGGGTAATAATCTTCTCCACGGTGGTGCCAACGGCCTAGCTCAACAATTTTACCAAGTTGAAACCAAGCAAAATGGAGATAATCTCCAAGCCATCTTGACCACTAGTATTGATACCGCTACTGATAACCTACCGGGTAAGGAAGACGTTAAAGTTACCTATACTTTAACCAACGATAACAGTGTCACCATTGACTTCGATGGACAAACAGATGAAAAGACTCTCTTCAACCCGACTAGTCACACCTACTGGAACCTTTCCGGGGAAGCCAAGACTATTCAGGGCCATGTTTTAACCCTTAATTCTAAATACCACCTTCAACTAGATAACGAAAAGATTCCAACTGGTAAAAAGTTATTAAACCAGGACACGCCATACGATTTTAGTCATCCAACGGTTCTTGGGACGGCCCTTCAGCACCTCCAAGAAGAACACAATCCTGAAGGTGGCTTTGATGATGCTTTCGTGGTTTTGCCAAGTAACCGGTTAGCACATGAACCGGTTGCTACGTTGATGGATGCCGCCACCGGACGAAAGATTAAGATGTATTCCGACCGTAACGGGTTAGTTGTCTATACGGCTAATAGCGTTCAAGTCGACGGTTACAACCGGCCATCTGGCAGTTGGTTTGCAATCGCCTTAGAAGGTCAGACACTACCAGATTCACCACACCACCCACAGTTTGGTGATATTGCTCTGCGACCTGGTCACCCGGCACATTATCAATTACGGTATGAGTACTTTGCTTAATTTTTGACATCACGATTGGAGGAATAGCCATGCAAAAACGCCTAACTAAGTCTAAGCAACGAGTTTTCCTTGGTGTTTGTGGCGGGCTCGCCGAATACCTACATATCGATCCAACGGTTATCCGTTTAGTAGCGATCGTTTTGCTAGTGTTAACTGGCTTCTTTCCGATTGGACTAATCTATATTGTTGCTGCACTAATTATGCCAAGCGCAAATTCACGACATCATGGCCGAGTCGTCGAAGGTAAATTCAAAGAAAAGAAATAAGAATTTAAAGCATTAAAAGCAGTTCAGCGAATTTAATCGTTGAACTGCTTTTTCTACTTATTACTTTTGTCGCTCTCGGTAAGCTACCTGAGCATTCAAGCCGTAATCAGCGGTTGTCATAATCGTGGAACCACGGCGACCTGGAATCTTATTAGGACCGCCGGTAACGGCTAGGTTAGCTAGGTAGATTTGGTAACGCCGGTGCGCCGTCGAAGCATCTGTCAGGCCAATCTTAACAATATGGCCAACGGCACGCCGGTCCATTTGATTAATCCCCATGTAAATTTCGAGGCGGTGACGCAGTTGGTCATGCACCAATGCAAAATATGGGGGAATCGACCGGGCATTTAGAGCGGGAACTGGTTGGTTGGTCTCAGCGTATTGATCAATAATCTGCTGGTCATCCAGTCCACTATAATCATTAACAAAAATACCTTCATCTAGTAGTTGATCGACTACATGCTGCAAGTTATGTTGCTCATGGTCATCAATTGCCACCACGGCTGGGATGGTGTTTGCCCCAGAAAAGACCCCGTTGGAATTGTTGGCTAACTGCTCGGCTAATTGTTGTTGAGCCTTAAATGAAGGGGCAACCTGTCCATTACCATTATTAAATTTCTGCCCTGTCACCTTAGCAAAACGCGGTGATAGAAAATCAAATTTTGAAGTCCTGCCGAAGAAATAGAAAACAATGTTTAAATACAAAAAATAGGTAATTGCCACAACTGCTAGGCAGTAAAGAAGAGCTCGCAACCAGACATGATTCATGAAGAGGCGACAGGTTACATAAACCAAGTAGAAATCGCCAAGCGTCGCAATTACAATATAAATTCGACTCTTAAACTTGGTATCTAGGTTAAAGTAACTCAGAGATGAGTTAATCATATCAAGAAAACTAAACATTTTAAGTAGCCACCCCCTTATTGATTACTCTGCTGACTGGTCGTACCGCCATTGTTGTTTCCTTGGTTGGTCGTACCGCCATTATTGTTTGCGCGTGTATTATTACCTGTGTTATTGCTAGTGGTTGTGCCCCCATTATTAGTTGACTGATTACCGTTACTCCTGGCTGGTGAGGTGTTTGGCCGTCCAGCCCCAGTCGTAGTATTACCATTGTTACCCACATTATTAGTGCTTCTTTGAGCTTGGGTACCATTATTACTCTTGGTCGGTTGATTATCATCATTATTCACCTGACCTGATGACTTATTAGCGTTATTTTTAGCATTATCGTTGTCATCAGTTTGGCTAGAACTATGGGTAGTCTTCTGGCTATTTTTCTGGTTATTATTGTCGACCAGTGAAGTTGATCGTCGTGAAACTCGACTAACCTTAGCACCCTCATTGGTATGGGTGGTTTTGTTAACCACCACGTTAGTAGCACCCAACGCCAAAACCAGTGACACCAGGGCAAAGGGGGTTACCAACGGTGGAATTTTTCCTGCCATATTACATTCTCCTTTTCTCAGCTAAATTATAACTGATTTTTCATGAAATAAATGTTAAAGAAGGGTGAAGATTATTTTGAATGTTGTTCAGCCGCTCGACACTGAGCACAGATACCGTGCAATTCGAAGTAGTGACCGGTAATCTTGATCCCTGGTAACTGGCGCTCAAAGAAAGCATCATCAATCGGCATCATTTTAATCTCCTGTACCCGGCCACACCGGTCACAGATAAAGTGGTGATGGTGAAGGGGATCGCAACGATACTTTACCTGCATTTGATCATTATGCTGACGCAACTCAACAATTCCCAACGATGAGAAGGCCTTGAAATTACGGTAAATGGTGTTGTGACTTACCCCAGGATAAGCTTGCCGTATCAATTGGTCTACTTGGGTAATATCAATATAACGATGTGGGTCTTGACTAACGGCTTCAATCATCATTTGCCGCTGCTTAGTCCAACGCAGATGGTGCATTTTCAAGATTCGTTGGGCCCGGCTAACTAGTCTTTGCACGTTTATCCCCCCTTACTTAAGCGCCTTATTTTAGCACACGGGACCTGATTTTGGTACTATTTGCTCTACCAACTGATCAAGTTGACGTTTGGTCGCAGGCCACTGGTCATTTACTATTACGTGGGCACTACCCACTAACTTAGGAGGCAACATCAAGTCACGATGATTCTCCTTACTATGAAGACGCAACAAAATGGCAGCCTGACGATCACCACGCTGCGTCATCCGCCTTGCCAAAGTTGCTAAATGTGATACCGTCAAAAAAACAATCACTGCTTGCCTTCCTAATTGTTGGCGATAAGTTGCAGCACCAGCAGTATCTAAGACAATCACATCAGCCTGTCCTCGTCGCCAGCCTTCCGCTAAGCCCTCATACGAAGATCCATATTGAGCTCCATCATAGGTCACCTGTTCTAGCAAATGTAATCGTCCCATAGACTGTTGATTTTCAAAGTAGTAGTCAACCCCATCACGCTCCCCAGGTCGTGGCTGCCGGGTAGTATGAGTCACCACCCGATGCATGTGATGATGTTTTTGCAGGTAAGTGGCCACGGTTGTTTTTCCCGTACCAGCTGCCCCACAGACAATAAAGACATAACCATTTTTTCTCATTTTACTTACTTGGTAAGGTGGGCATTAACCTGGTCAAGCAACTGCTTTAGATTATCATAAGTCAACCGCTGCCGGGCAGCAGGATAGTTAAACCAACCACAATTCTTAATCTCTTCAACTTGAAGTTTGATCTTCTCATTTTGCTTTAATTCAGCCGTATAGAGCGTCATCTGCTTACGATTGCCATTCGGCAGGTCGTATTCGGTATAGACGTGAAAACTGGTGTCGATCGGCAGCACCAGTTGGGTTTCCTCCCTAATCTCACGTTCGGCGGTTTGCTTTAGTGTCTCGTTTCCTTCAACGTGACCCTTGGGAAAGCCCCAGAAGTGTCCCTTATTCTGGCTTTCCAGTAATAAGTATTCGATTCCATCTTTGCCTTGACGATAAACGACTGCGCCACTTGTAACTTCAATTGCCATTTTTTTCAACCTATTTAATAAAAAATTAATATTCTCATTGACTTTTAATGCAATTACTGGTTATCATTGATAGCTAAAGAGTAGTGTTAACCAAACACTACCGTTATTATAGCAAAGAAAGGTGGTTTAAAGATGGGCTTACACATTCTTCGCAAAGAAAGCCTAGATCGTTACTTGGGGGCGGACCGACACTTTGTTAAAACGATGACCGCTAAAGACTTAATGGCCATCGGGATCGGGGCTGTGATCGGCACCGGGATTTTCATTCTTCCTGGTACCATTGCTGCTAATTCAGCCGGGCCGGGGGTGACATTGTCATTCTTTATCTCTGCAATCGTCTGTGCCCTGGCAGCGATGTGCTACGCCGAATTCTCTTCGGCCCTGCCGGTTGCCGGTAGTGCTTATTCTTATGGCAACATTGTTTTTGGTGAATTCTTTGGTTGGATCCTCGGTTGGGCCCTCATTCTTGAATACATGTTAGCCGTAGCCACCGTTTCAACTGGTTGGGCAGCTTACTTCAACTCGCTGATCGGTTCATTTGGCTTGCACCTCCCCCAAGCCTTAAGTGGACCTTTTGACCCTACCCATGGTACCTACGTTAACCTAATCGCGATCTTAATTGTCCTCTTAATTGCCTTGATGCTTTCCCACGGGATGCAATCATCAATGCGAATCAATGATATTGCCGTAGTTTTGAAACTAGTAATCATTTTAATTTTCATCGGTGTTGGTCTCTTCTTTATCAAGCCCAGCAACTACCACCCCTTCATGCCGTTTCATTTTAAGGGAGTTATCCATGGAGCTACTCTTGGTTTCTTTGCTTACCTGGGCTTCGACGTTGTTTCTAGCTCAGCCGCCGAAGTCAAAAATCCGAAGAAGAATATACCAATCGGGATCATTGGTACTTTAATCGTCGCTACCGTTCTTTACATGGGAGTGGCGGCCGTTCTAACTGGAATGGTCAAGTACACCAAGCTTGATGTTGCTAATCCGGTTGCTTATGCCTTACAGTTAGTTCACCAGGGGTGGATTGCCGACCTGCTTTCCATTGGAGCACTGATTGGAATGTTCACGATGATGATTTCCATGCTTTATTCCAGTTCACGACTAGTCTACGCAATCGGCCGTGATGGTCTCTTACCATCCAAATTGGCACAATTCAATGAAAAACACCACTCACCACAAATTGCCCTTTGGACGGTTGCCATCATTGTTGCGGCTATGGGGGGGCTAGTTTCTCTGGATGAGTTAACCAGCCTGGTTAATATTGGAACGTTACTAGCCTTTACTTTGGTGTCCTTCGGCATCATCCCGTTGCGTCACCGGAAGGATATCGGTAACCGAGGCGGATTCAAGGTCCCGCTTTACCCAGTACTCCCGATTGTTTCCGGCCTAGCCTGTCTGGGAATGATGACCCAACTCTCTAAGACAACTTATATTGGCGCCAGCATCTGGTTTATCATTGGGATCATTATTTACTTCAGCTATGGTTACTGGCACAGTAAATTAAATAAACAAAGGGTTAATTAATAACCTAAAGAGTGCAAGAAAGATAATCGCAAATGGTTATCTTTCTTGCACTCTTTTATTTGGTAAACATTTTAAATTCAAGAAACAGGTCATTATATTCACCCAACACCCGCAGTGGCAAATCACGGTAGGTCTGTAGGTGCCGCATCGTCGACCGTGGTGGATAGAAAGCCTGGTTATCGGTAATCTTCTTGGGTAATAATTGTTTAGCCCGCCAGTTAGGAGTGGCATAACCAACATAGCGTGCGTTCTGAGCAGCATTATGCGGTTCCAACATAAAATTAATGAACTGGTAAGCTGCCGCCTTATTACGAGCAGCCTTGGGAATCACCATGTTATCGAACCAAATATTACTGCCTTCACGTGGCACGACGTAGTGAAGATGATGGTTAACATTCATCATCTCCCGTGCATCACCCGAATAAGTAACCCCAACGGCTGCTTCACCTTGTTCCATGTACATCTTCATTTCATCAGCAACGACGGCCTTAACGTTGGGTACTAACTTTTTTAGCTTGAATTGGGCCTGCTTTAACTGGTGATAATCCGTGGTATTCACCGATTCTTCCTGACTAATCAAGGCAATGGCAAAAACGTCCCGCGCACTGTCAATCAACATCAGATTATTCTTCAAGTACGGATTCCAAAGTTGCCCCCAGTGTTGGACCTTATGACCATCAATTTGCTTGTCGTTATAAATAATCCCTAAGGTCCCCCAGAAATACGGAACTGAATAGTGATTGCCAGGATCAAAGGGCCAGTTTAAAAATTGCTTATCCAAGTAACGCATATTAGGAAGGCGATGATGGTCTAAGGGGATAATTAAATGTTCCCGACGCATTCGCTGAACAGTATATTCACTAGGAATTACCAAATCATAGTTAGTTCCACCTTGACGAAGTTTAGTCAGCATCGACTCATTGCTATCGAAGGTTTCATAGTCGACGTGGTAACCAGTCTGACGTTCAAACTTAGAGAT
>NZ_JBFLGB010000052.1:0-11067 GCF_041859915.1 Limosilactobacillus sp. | reverse complement strand
GCGAATTATGCGGCACATTTTACCTGAAAATAACGAATAAGGCTTTTGACTCTGTTATCTTTTTGGGCTCTATGATATTCGGTAAGGATAAGATAATTTCTTATCTTTACCTTTTTTTGTTTTCTGATATACCATTGATTTTACAATCTACCTTATCATTACGATTTTAGGAATTTTGCTACCGGCAATTTACTTCTTTAATATTTTCCGGAGCCCCAAGATTACTCCTAAGGATCGCAAAAACGTAATTGTTTATATTGTTGTCTTTATTGCCAGTGTCTTCTTCTGGTCAATCTATGAGCAAACAATGACCATTTTCCCACTGGTTGCTCAGCAAATGACTGATTTAAGACTGTTTGGCATTCATGTGCAGGCCAGCCAATTTACTGGCTTCAATGCACTGTTTGTTTTAGTGTATTCACCAATTGTTGCTGCAATGTGGACAAAGATTGGAAAGAAACAACCTTCGTCAACATCTAAGTTTACCATTGGACTTTTAGCATCAGCATTTTCGTTCTTAGTATTGTTGATTCCAATTGCCATTAATGGAGTCGGAGTCAAGTTCTCTGGTTGGTGGTTAATTCTTAGTATTGCTATTGTTGGAATCGGTGAAGTATTCCTTTCACCATCCGGATTATCATTAACTACTAAGCTGGCGCCTAAGGCTTTTAATGCGCAAATGATGAGTATTTGGTTCTTGGGAGATGCTGCTGCGCAGTCATTTAATGCTCAGCTAGTGAAGTTGTATAGTGTCCCGAATGCTGCAATGTATTTTGGCGTGATGGGGGTTGTTGCAATTGTGATTGCGGTAATTCTGTTCTCCATGCGGGGACTATTGGCAAGACTAATTCAATTGTAGGTTGACGATTCTTATCTCTTTCGTTATAATATTCAGTGGGGATAGATGAGTTCTGGTGTGCTCCCTGGTCCTCAAAACCAGTGCGAGGGGTTAAAAGCCTCTTAGGTAGGTTCGATTCCTACGTATTCCCGCCAGGATGAATATTAATTATTTAAGAGTAGTGAGAGTCGAGATTTTCGGCTCTCTTTTTTGTTATAAGGAGTGTGTAAAATGACAAGGGTACAAGAAGGATACATGCCGTTTGGCGATTATAAGACGTATTACCGGATTGTTGGCGAAAAGAGTGAAAAGGCACCACTGTTGCTATTACATGGTGGGCCAGGTTCAACTCATAATTACTTTGAGGTTCTCGATGATTTAGCGGCAAAGGATCATCGACAATTGATCATGTACGACCAAATTGGCTGTGGAAAGTCTTCAATGCCTGATGATAAGGCTGATGAATTATATAATGCGGCAACTTGGGTGAAGAAATTAAAGGCATTGCGCGACTATCTTCACCTTGACCAAGTACATTTACTTGGCCAATCTTGGGGTGGAATGCTGGGAATTATTTACCTGTGTGATGAACAGCCGCAAGGAATTAAATCCGGGATTTTGCAAGTACTTTACCTGCATCATGGATGTGGAATAAGGAATTACACCGGATGATTAAGTTTATGGATCCAGCTGATCAAAAAGCAATTGCGGATGCTGAAGCTAAGGATGAATTTACGAGCCCTGAATATCAACGTGCCAATGCTAAATTTATGGAAATGCACTGCAATGCGGCACCATCACCAGATGATCCTGAACCACTTCGTCGAAAGAAAAATGCTGGATCGGTTGCTTATGTTACGGGGTGGGGCCCGAATGAGTATAATCCAGAAGGTAACCTGAAGGATTATGATTACATGGACCAATTAAAAGACATTAAAGTTCCCGTCTTAATTACCAGTGGAACCGATGATTTATGCACACCATATACTGCTAAGTCAATGTATGATCGTATTCCTAATGCTAAATGGCATCTTTTCCAATACTGTCGTCATATGTCATTCGTAGAACGGCATGATAACTATGAAAAACTGTTAATCGACTGGTTAAACGCTAATGATTAAGGCTGTGTAGACACAAGTAAAAATAGTTAACTAGGGCCTGTGACAAATCCATGTTTTGCCACAGGCCCTTTCCTGATTGTCGAATATTACAAAGATATCCCGTGCCCTAACCGTGGGTTATGTCACAGCTCCATTAAATTTACTCAAGAATTTTATTTAAAATAATAGACATTTATTATCGCTTGTGAAAGAGCACATTAAATCTATTTAATAGATTGTTAGACCATAAATTTATCTATAGTGGATAGAAAATAATCATTTTCATAATAAAAACGAGTTAAAATTTAACCTTAATTGCGTTGAAAGCGGTTCAAAAATGAGATATAATAAAGTTGCTTGATAAAAGCTGCAATGATATCAAGCAGGATTATAGGTTGGTTATGTCGTGATTTGTGGACGGATTCACAATAAATGATACAAACCACACATGAATCATCAGTCCGTCTACAGACTCGGCTAACTGAACATTATTTAAGGAGGTTGGCCTATGTCTATTTCAGTTGAAACTGCTAAGGAGCACCTCAACGACCCGGCCGTATTATGTTGCCGGCGGGAAAAGGGTAAGCTGTTGGAAGCTTCTGACTTAGAAGATCCGACACTGTTCCCTGATTATGAGGATTCAGGTCTATTAGAGTTGCCTGACAATGTTTTAACCATTGGTCAGGTTTTAGGAGCCACTCTAGACAAGACTATGGATGCTTTACTTCCGTTGACACCGGATGTTGTTGATAATATTCAAGATCCTTCAGCACAAAATGATGATGAAGAAGATAAAGATGATGACACTACAGAAAGTGATGAATCATCGACCACTTCTTCAGATGTAACTACCACTGTTGCTAATAATGGCGTTTCTGATGGGATGCTACACCTTTCTGTTAAGGAAGGTAAGGACATCAAATTAGATGTTCCATTGGCAATGGTTAACCAAGGTGCCGTCCAAAGTGCACCTGCTGCTAGCCAAGAAAGTAACGAAACAACTGATTCTCAACAAGAAGAAAAAGTTGATGAAGAAGTTGTCCGGAGCTTGACTCGGAAGCATTTTAAGATTGATAAGGTTGAATTTGGTGATGAGACCAAGATTGATGGAACTACGTTAGTCATTGGTAATCCTGATCAACTCTGCAAGGAGGCGCTTGTGGACCATGAAATCGTTAAGGACATGAAGATTAGCGTTATCACACCTGACGATTACCACAAGTACACTAACAGTATTATGGACGTTCAACCAATTGCTACCAAGGAAAAGGGTGAACTTGGTGAAGGTGTTACCCGGGTCCTTGATGGTGTTGTTGCCGTCTTAACTGGTACTGACGAGAACGGTGTTCAAGTTGGTGAATTCGGTTCCTCAGAAGGTTACGTTGATGAAAACGTTATGTGGGGCCGTCCGGGCGCTATTGACAAGGGTGAAATTATGCTTGTCATTAATGCCACTGTTCAAGCAGGTACTAACCGTGAACGTCGTGGACCACGTGGTGCTCACGAAGCAGCTGATACAATTGTTGAACATATCCGTGAAGCCCTTAAGAAGGCCGATGATGGCCTAGTTGTTAACACCGAAAAGCTGGAACAAAAGCGTCGGTTTGGTAACAAGCGGGTTCTCCTGGTTAAGGAAATCATGGGCCAAGGTGCAATGCACGATAACTTGATTTTGCCAAAAGAACCAGTTGGTACTCTTGGCGCGCAAGCTAACGTTGATCTTGGTAACTTACCAATTATGCTTTCACCATTGGAAGTTCTCGATGGTGGTATCCATGCCCTTACTTGTATCGGTCCTGCTTCTAAGGAAACTTCTCGTCATTACTGGCGTGAACCATTGGTTGAAGAAGCATTGGCCGACGAAGACATTGACGTTGTCGGTGTTTGTCTGATCGGTTCACCACAAGCTAACACGCAGAAGAGTTATGTTTCTAAGCGGCTTGGAATGTGGGCTGAAGCAATGGGCCTTGATGGTGCCATTGTTACGACTGAAGGCTTCGGTAACAATCATATTGACTATGGTGAAAACATTGAAGCTATTGGTTCCCGCGGTGTTCCAGTTGTTGGAATTACTTACTCTGCTGTTCAAGGTGAACTGGTTACTGGTAACAAGTACATGGATGCGATTGTTGATAACAACAAGTCCAAGTGGGGAATTGAAAACGAAGTTCTTGAAAACAACACACTTTGTCAAGAAGATGCTATTCGGGCCCTGGCAATGCTTGAAACTAAGATGGCCGGTGGAAAGATCAAGAAGCCAGAACGTAAGTGGAACCCTAATGTTAAGTTAAATAACATTGACTTAATTGAAAAGGCAACTGGTAAGAAGATCAACCTGGTTAAGAACGAACAAAGCTTACCAATGAGTAAGAAACGTAAGGAACACTATGAGAAGGATGTTGACTAATGACTGATAAACGGATGGATTATTCTTCGGAAATCGATAAGCTAAAGTATTCATCGACGGAGCGCGTATTTGAAGGCGTGATTACCGAAGTAAATGATGTTAGTGTTAAAATCGACTTCAAAGGACGAATGGGGAAAATGGATATTCCACGTCGTCTGCTAATTACGGAGTATGATCCAAAAGTTGGTGAAGAGGTCGGCTGGTTAATGTCTTATCCAGAGGTTCTTGACACGGAAGCTAACCAAAAGTATTTAGGCGCGCTTCATGAATATAAAAAACGAATGGCAGCAATTGCCAAAGAGAAAGGAAGGAAACAGAAATGAGCTTATTAAAAGTTGATGGCTTACAATCCGAAGTCTTCGTTCCAATTACACCAAAGCCGGTTTTTGCTAAAGTAACGAAACCGCTTAAGGATATGAAGATTGCGATTGTTACTGCCGCTGGTGTCCACTTAAAGAAAGATAAACCTTTCAATTTAGCCGGTGATACTAGTTACCGGGTTGTCCCAAGTACTGCTAAGGACGATGAATTGATGGTTTCACACGGTGGTTATGACAACACCGATGTTAACAAGGACATCAACTGCATGTTCCCAATTGATCGTTTACGTGAACTTGTTGATGAAGGCTTCATCGGTTCACTTGCTCCGAACTTCTACACTTGTATGGGTGGTGGTGGAGACGTTAAAGTCTTCACTGAAGAAACTGGTCCAGCAATTGCAAAGAAGATCAAAGAGGAAGGCGTCGATGGCGTTATTCTGACTGCTGGTTGAGGTACCTGCCACAGAACTGCCGTGATCGTGCAGCGAGCTATTGAATCTCTAGGGATTCCTACTATTATCATTGCAGCGTTACCTCCAGTAGCGCGTCAGCAAGGTACGCCACGTGCCGTTGCTCCTCGTGTACCAATGGGTGCCAATGCCGGCGAACCAAACAACGTGGAGATGCAAACGGGCATCGTAAAAGATACGTTGAAACAACTGGTGGAAATTGACCAACCTGGCAAGATCGTACCACTTCCGTACGAATATGTTGCCGATATTTAACCTCAAATAAGGCTAATAAGGCGCGGCTATATGAGTTATTTTGTATGGCCGCGCCTATATGAGTTATTTTGTATGGCCGCGCCTTATTTAGAAAGAGGGTAAATTTATGGAAGACGATATCTTGAAAATTAAATCTTTTGATGTTCAGGATGTTACGTTTGGTGATGAGTATCATTTTAATGCTGGTCACCTTGTAATCCCTCAGCAGATTGACGAAGAATTACCTTCGTTTTATAACTCAATTAAAATCCGCATAATTCGGCCGCACCATCTTGATGTGCCTGTTAATTCCATTATGGATGTAGTTCCGATTTCAACAAAGGTTTTGGGAAGTCTGGGGAATGGTTTAACCCATACACTAACCGGAGTAGATATGATTATTACTGGCGCTGACGTTACCGGTAAGCAATTACATGATTTTGGCTCATCTGATGGAATCTTAAAGGATCAAATCAAATTGGGAATGGCTGGTACTCCAGGACCTGAAGACTATATTATTTCTTTTGATGTCATACTTGGTGCCGAATATGAATATAGTCGGGACTTATTTACCGGTATTTTTAAGTATGCGGACGACTATTTACAACCGCTCAGGAAACTCATGAAGATGATTGATGGGCGGGAAGCAAGCGAAACTCATGAATATCATAATTATCCAAACCAAGGAAAAGGAAAGCCTAATGTTGTAATCGTAAAGCAAGTTGCGGGACAAGGGGCAATGTATGATAACCTTTTATTCCCAACTGAGCCAAGCGGGATGCACGGTGGCGAATCCATTATTGATATGGATAATTTTCCGGTATTGCTAACACCAAACGAATATCGTGATGGTGCCATTCACGCGATGGTTTAGAAAGGATGATTATCTATGGGTGTTGGTCCATCGACTAAGGAAACAACCCTTCACCACTTCCATGACCCGCTAGTGCAGGTTTTTGGTAATGATCCTGATATTAACCTTCAAGGAGTTGTGGTTGTTGGTACACCACAGGATAACAGCCTCAAGCACTTGGTCGGTCAACGGACTGCAAAGTGGCTTAAGGGAATGGGGACCCATGGTGCTGTTATTTCAGCTGATGGCTGGGGAAACTCAGATGTCGATTTTATGAATACAATGTCATCAATTGGTGATGAAGGTATTTCTGTTGTTGGCTTAAAATTTATTGGTAAACAGGCAACTTTTGTAGTTAGCAATGACTATACAAAGTATGTTTTAGATATAAATAAGTCTGCGCAGGGAATTGAAACCACGGTTGTTGGTGAGAATAACCTTGATTTGCATGATGCAAATAAGGCTCTCGGTTTACTGAAGCTCAAGATGCGAGCGGATGGAAATGAATAGACGGGAGGTATATGAAGATGAAGTTTAACAGAATGCTAAGCGTTATTGATTCACATACAGCGGGTGAAGCCGCACGAATCGTTATTGGGGGTATCCCTAAGTTAGAGGGAAATACGATTGCTGAAGAAAAGCAGTATTTAATTGACCACCATGATGACCTACGGAAAGCCATTATGTTAGAACCACGGGGTCACAGTGAAATGTTTGGTGCCTTTTTGGTACCAGCTAAAAACCCTGAGGCAGATTTTGGAATTATTTTTATGGATACTGGTGGTTACCTCAATATGTGTGGTCACAATACGATAGCTGCAGTTACAGCGATCGTTGAAACTGGAATGGTTGACGTTAAGGAAGAGGACCGGGAAAAACAAGTTGTCTTAGAAGCGCCAGCTGGCATCATTCGGGCAACTGCTCATATGTCAGAACCATTTGTTGTCGACAGTGTTTCGTTCCAAAATGTTCCAGCATTCCTGTACAAGAGGGATGTCACAATTGACGTTCCAGACCTGGGAAAGATTAAACTAGATGTTTCATTCGGTGGTAGCTTCTTTGCAATCTTACCAGTTGCAGAAGTAAAGGAAAAGATTAACCCAGAAAATTCATCGAAGTTAGCGGAAGTTGGAATGAAGATTCTCCACGCTGCTAATGAACAAATTAAGGTCCAACACCCAACAATGCCATACATTAATACAATTGACTTAGTAGAGATGTATGGCGATCCAAAGTCCGAAGACGCAACGATGCAAAACGTGGTGGTCTTTGGTGATGGCCAGGTTGACCGTTCGCCATGTGGTACAGGGACAAGTGCTAAAATGGCAACTCTGTATGCTAAGGGTGAACTAGGTCTGAACGAAAAGTTTGTTTACGAGAGCATTTTACAAACTAAATTTGTTGGTAGGGTTCTGAAGGAAACGACAATAGGAGACCAAAAAGCCGTTATTCCAGAAGTTACTGGTTCTGCTTATATTACTGGCTTTAATACCTTACTATTTGATCCGCATGATCCACTATCAGGAGGGTTTAACCTCAAATGAAATCAAATTAGGAGGTATTAGTTTATGAACGGTACAATTATTGTCCGAGTCATCTTGGCCATTATGTCGATTTATATCGTAATCATTTTTGGCCATGATTTAATTGTTAACCGCAAAAAAATTAACGATGGGAATTGGATTGTCACAGGAATTATCGGTTTTGTTACTAACTTCTTTGACACTTTAGGGATCGGTTCTTACGCGCCAACAACGATGTTCTTGAAGCTAACTCACTCTCTAAAGAGCGATAAGTTACTGCCTGGGACGCTAACGGTTGCCTGTTCGATTCCAGTTTTAGTAGAAGCTTTTCTCTACACTGGGACGGTTAAAGTTGAAAGTACTACTTTACTGGTAATGGTTATTGCTGCGATCCTTGGTTCCTGGTTAGGATCTAAAGTGGTTGCGCAATTTGATGAGAAGAAAATTCAAGTTGTAATGGGGATTGCATTAGCCATTACGGCAATTTTAATGATTCTTTCTGCAACCGGGGTTACTGCAGCCCTTGGTGCTGGTAATACCGCCATGGGGATTCATGGTTGGAAGCTCTGGGTTGCTGCAATTGTTAACTTCATTTTAGGAGCTCTAATGACTGCTGGGATCGGTTTGTATGCTCCTTGTCTAGCACTAGTTTACTTGATGGGGATGAACCCATTAGTAACTTTCCCAATCATGATGGCTTCTTGTGCAGCGTTAATGCCAGTAGCTGCGCATACCTTCATTAAGAATAATGATTATGCGCGGGTACCATCAATTGCGATTACGATTTTTGGTTGCTTAGGTGTTTACATTGCCTATACTTTTGTCAAGAGTATGAATGTTAAAATGCTGACATGGTTAGTTATCATTGTTATGATTTATACTTCAATCTTAATGTTAGTTGAAGGAATCAAGAAGTTTAAGGCTCAAAAACAGGATTAATTAATTAAACACATACATTTGCTTGGTCATGATTAACTTCATGACCAAATACATAGGCTTGGCCAAGCCTTAATTGAAATAAGGAGTGAAACAAACAATGGCATCTGCGAATGATGACTTTCTAACCGTGTGTGGGGGCTGTAATGCCAAAATTGGTGCTGGAAATTTAGCCGCAATCTTAAAATCGTTGCCACGTCCTAAGCAAAGCGACCGGTTATTAGTTGGTTATAACTCGGACGATGATGCGGCAATTTATCAAATTGATGATGATACTGCAATTATTCAAACCCTTGATTTTTTTCCATCGATGGTTACTGATCCCTATCTATTTGGACAAATTGCTGCAACTAATGCTTTATCGGATGTTTTTGCAATGGGTGGTGACGTGATTACTTGCCTTAATATTGTCTGTTTCCCTGAAGATAGTAATATGCAGGTCTTAGAGAAAATCTTACAAGGTGGGGCAGAAAAGGTTAAAGAAGCTGGTGGTGTTCTAGCAGGAGGCCATTCAATTCATGATCATCGTGCAAAATATGGCTTGTCAGTAATGGGTAAGGTTGCACCAAGTAAAATTCTTCGTAATGATCAGGTGCAAGCCGGTGATGTGCTAATCCTAACTAAACCATTGGGAGTGGGCATGGTAGTCTCGGCATATAATGCCAAACAAACTAGTGAAGCAGCTTATCAAGCAGCGATTACTTCAATGACGACCCTTAATAAGTATGCCGCTGATATTATGCGTAAGTACCCAGTTGATTCATGTACTGATATTACCGGCTTTGGCCTTGCAGGTCATTTAACAGAAATGCTCCATGGGGAATTTCAAGCAACCTTAACTGCTGAGAACATTCCAATGATTCCAGAGGCTTATGAATGTGGTAGTGAGTTCCTGACTACAGCAGGAGGTCAACGCAATCGAGATTTTCTCGGCAATCGCATTAAAATGACTTTTGATGATTATGCATTGGAAGAGGTTTTATTTGATCCACAAACATCAGGTGGACTACTAATTGCTGTTAAGCCTGATTATGCTGATAAAATGATGGCTGAAATGAAGAATTTACCAACTAAGCCAGCAATTATTGGAAAAGTTACTCAAAAGAATCCTAATGATCCAGTTGAAATTATTGTTGATTAGTTAAATTAAAAGGAGATCTTAAACTATGCAAACAGTTGACGCAATGGGAAAAGCTTGTCCAACACCAGTTATTATGACTCGCAAGGCTCTGCGCGATAATGATGTGGTTGTTACACGTGTTAGTGAAAAAATTGCTACAGAAAACATTTCTAAGATGGCTAAGCAATTGGGATATAAGGTATCTGTTGAGCAAAAAGGTGACCATGAGTGGGCAGTAACGGTAGAAAAGCAAGCAACAATGCCAACAGCCTGTGATGCAGCAATTAACGCTACTACGGTTGAAGATAGTGGTGACCAACAAAGAATTGAACCAGCTACCTTTAATAGTATTCGGCTTTCAGACGGCTACATTGTTGTATTAGATTCAAATGAGGTTGGACGTGGTGATTCAACCTTAGGAAAACAGCTGGCTAAGAGTTTTGTTTCTTCATTGACCGAACAAGATGTCTTACCTGAATACATTTTAATGTTTAATAGCGGTGTTAAGTTAGCAATGAAAGATGCTGATACCGTAGAAGATCTTCAGGCACTGGAAAAAATGGGTGTTAAGGTAATGGAATGTGGTATTTGCGTTAACTTCTTTGATATTAAAGATCAATTGGGAGTTGGTTCGATTACTAATATGTTTAGAATTACGGAATTAATGCGGACTGCGCAGCGAGTAGTAAAGCCTTGTTAGTTGGTGATTAGTTGTGCATATGGAATATGGTTTGGTTGTCTTTGATTCTACACATGAGGCAATAAAAACAGAAACGCTAGCTAAAGATAATCAATTTCACGCACGGCTGATTGGTACACCGGGGCAAATTGTTGCCGGTTGTGGTTTGAGCTTGCGGTACGAGCTTGATGATACCGTCAGTTTAAGAAAATTATTAGATAATAATAATGTCAGCTATAAGGGCTTTTACCATGCCCTTCGTAACGGAATTAAGAGTAGTTATACGGTGATTAAATAAAAGAAAGCGGGATTATTAAATCATGGATTATATTGTTACTGCGACTGCAGGACATGTCGACCATGGAAAGACAACCCTTATTAAGCGTCTGACAGGGACGGATACCGATACTGCTCCGGAAGAAAAAAAGCGGGGTCTAACAATTAATTTAGGCTTCGCTTATTTTGATTTACCGAGCAAAAAGCGGATCGCATTTGTTGACGTTCCTGGTCATGAAAAGTTTTTAAAAAATATGATTTCAGGGCTAACGGGGATCGACATGGCACTTTTAGTTGTTGATGCTGGTGAA
>NZ_JBFLGB010000051.1:0-11146 GCF_041859915.1 Limosilactobacillus sp. | reverse complement strand
AATAAAAAGGTTTGGGTAATCGGCGTCGACGTTGTCCGCAGCGGGTTCATCTACCAGCTCCTCGGCTAGTTTACCAGCTAGTTCCGCAGCGGGTTCGTCAGCTAGTTCGGCGGCGGGTTCATCTGCAAGTTCAACAGCTGGCTCTTCTGCCAATTCCTCAGCCAGTTTAACAACTAGTTCAGCAGCTACATCGGCTAGTGTGCCAACTAATTCTGTGGCCGATTCTACTGCAAGTTCGACGGCCAGTTTTGTTAATCCGCTGAATAATTATTCGGCATCAAGGACTACTGCAATTTCTAATGTTAAGAATGAGGATACAGCTAGCCCAGCAGCTGCTTCCTTGCCACAAACCGGTAATGAAAATACCGCTGCCGTGGTTGCACTGGGGGCCCTTACCGCAATGTTTGGCCTTGGCCTTGCGGGTAAAAAGCGTGAATATTAAGGCTTAGTTGATATTAAAGTAAAATTACCGGCAAATAATTTGAAAAAGCAATCTGTAACTTAATTTTACAGGTTGCTTTTTTGCTTTTTTTGTCAATTAGGTACATTAAGATCTCACATGATGTGCATTTTCCTCCACAAAAAATAGTTTCTTTTGTAAACGCATTCATTAAAATAAAGTTGATTTTATTAAAGGGAGGAACCAATAATGCCGATTAAATATCATTCAACGAGCAAGGAATTTCATTTGTATAACAAGCATATTAGCTACCTAATTAAGGTCCTCCGTAATAACCAACTAGGTCAGCTTTATTTTGGGCAAAGGGTTCCCGACCGGGAGAATCATGACTACCTAGTAGAGAATAATTATCGTCCGGTTCAAAGTTACGTTTATGATCATGATTATCGATTCTCATTGGCTAACGTTAAGCAAGAGTATCCAGCCTATGGGACGACCGATTATCGAATGCCAGCTTTAGAGATTAAACAGCCGAATGGTAGTAGCATTACCAATTTCCATTACGTTTCTCACCGTATCTATGATGGCAAGCCCAAATTGGCAGGACTGCCGGCTACTTATGTTGAAAATGATGATGAAGCGACTACTTTAGAGATCCTTTTGCATGATGATGTCATCAATGTTGACCTGACTTTGCTCTATACCATTTTTAAGGACTACGATGCGATTGCTCGCAGTGCGCGGTTTACTAATCACAGTCAAGCTAATTATCAGTTAACGACCGCGATGAGCATGAATCTTGACCTGCCAGATGACGATTTCGATTGGATGCAATTTTCTGGAGCATGGGCTCGGGAACGACAGCTCAAAGTCGCTCACTTACGGCCTGGCATTCAATCGGTTGGCTCTACCCGTGGTGCTTCGAGTCATATGGAGAATCCCTTTATTATCTTAAAGCGGCCACACGCGGATGAATTTCAAGGTGAAGCCTATGGATTTTCGTTAATCTACAGTGGTAATTTCTTAGCCCAAGCAGAAGTTGATCCTTACAAGGTTACCCGGGTTCAAATGGGGATCAATCCTTTCCATTTTTCATGGAAATTAGCACCAGATAAGAGCTTCCAAACTCCGGAAGCAGTAATGGTATATACCAGCCAAGGTCTTAACAAGCTGAGCCAAAACTTCCACCAGCTATATCAGAAACGGCTTGTGCGGGGATATTGGCGTGATCGGCAACGGCCAATCTTGATTAATAATTGGGAGGCAACCTACTTTGACTTTACTGAAGATAAATTGATTAGTTTAGCTAAGCAGGCCCAAAAACTAGGAATAGAACTCTTCGTCTTGGACGATGGCTGGTTTGGCAAACGTATTAAGGATACAGCCGGCCTCGGTGATTGGTGGGCTAACCGTGATCGTTTGCCTGATGGCATTAGTGGCCTTTCCCGTCGAATCCACCAGCTCGGCCTAATGTTTGGCCTATGGTTTGAACCGGAAATGACCAATAAGGATAGTGACTTGTATCGTCAACATCCCGATTACATTATTCAAACGCCTCATCGTCATCCTTCTCAGGGCCGACAACAGTATGTCCTTGATTTTTCCCGGAAGGAAGTTGTGGACTATATTTACAACTTAATGGCAAAGGTATTGCGCGATGGTCATGTTGACTATGTTAAGTGGGATATGAACCGTAATATTACCGAGTGTTTCTCGGCAGCGTTTCCAGCCGATCAGCAGGGCGAAATTTTCCACCGTTATATTCTTGGCGTTTATAGCTTATATGAGCGTTTGCGCCAAGCCTTTCCAAAAATCTTATTTGAATCTTGTGCCTCTGGTGGGGGTCGTTTTGATGCTGGAATGCTGTATTATGCTCCTCAAGCATGGACAAGTGATGATTCCGACGCCATCGAACGGTTGAAGATTCAGACCGGGACGTCTTTCTGCTACCCATTAAGTTCCATGGGCGCGCACGTTTCTGTATGTCCAAATGAACAAGTTTTTCGTAACACGCCATTAAAGACCCGGGGAGATGTTGCTTTCTTTGGTGACCTTGGCTATGAATTAGACCTGACCAAGCTTTCTGAGGCAGAGTTAGCACAAATTAAAAAGCAAGTAGCCTTAATGAAGAATTATCGTCAAGTCTTCCAGTTTGGGACCTTCTACCGACTTAAGGATCCCTATAAGAGTAATATTGTTGCCTGGTTAGTCGTTTCACCAGATCAAAAGCAGGCAATTATGGGTTACTTTAAGATCTTGAATGATGTGAATGCTGAGTATCGTCTGCAACGTATTCCGGGCTTGAATCCGGACTATGATTACCATGTTCAAGAAGAAAGCGGTCAAGATTGTGGCCATTATACAGGAACCGAATTAGCTCATATTGGTCTAGTGACAAGTGATGCTGAATCCGAACAGACTGATGCCACTCGCAAGGTAACTGATTTTTATAGTCGACTTTATATTTTTACAGCTGCTAATGATAAAGGATAGGTATAAATTATGTTTCAAATTCGTCGATTAAGTATGGCCCTGGCAGGGGTTCTCCTGTGTGGCTGCTGTGTTGGTTTATTGCAAAAAGCACAACTGGGTGTTGACCCATTTACCGCATTTGTCACGGGGATCGCGAACCTTTTCTCTTCCACTTACTCTGTTTTCTATGTGATTTTGACAGGCTTGTTGCTGCTAATAGTGGCTATTTTAAGGAAACACTACATCGGCATTGCCACCGTTATTAACCTTTTCCTGACGGGAGTAGCAGCGGATGCGATGAGAAATGCTATGGATGCAATCGTTCCTCATCCAGATTTACGGATACGGGTAGTAATAATGCTGGTTGCCATTGTTTTTACCTGTCTGGCTGCCGCGTTATATTTTACGGCTGATCTCGGAGTGTCGGCCTATGATGCGGTTGCATTGATCGCTGCATATAAATATAAGTTATTGCCTTTTAAATATTGTCGAATGATTAGTGATAGCATTTGTGTCTTGGTTGGCTTTGCCTGTAATGTCACCCTGGGGGTGGGGACCATTATCACGGCCTTGTTCATGGGGCCACTTACCCAATGGTTTAGGGTAAAATTAGCTGAACCATTGTTGAAAGGCAAAGCCGAAACCACGATGTAAAAATAACAAAATAGAGCAGGTAGCTGACTGAAGATAAAAGTCGACATTATTAGTGTCAACTTTTGCTTGAAGTTAGTTGCCTGCTCTCTTATTTAGTCAAGAGGTTACCGTTATTGTCATATGATTATTGGGTCTGCTTTCGGTATTGGCGGGGTGGGATCCCGTAGATTTGTTTAAAAGCCCGGGCAAATGAATTGGCATTCCCATAGCCACATTCTTCCGCAATTCGTTCGATTGGTAAAGGTGATGACTCTAATAAGTGGCGCGCCTTAGTAATCCGGAAAGTTCGAATATATTGACTAGGTGTTAGGTCAGTCACCTGTTTGAACAAGTTGCTTAAGTAGCTGCGATCAACATTGACGGCCTTGGCTAGCTGATTTACCGAAACCGTGGCGACATGGTGGGCAAGATAATTAATCGCTTTTTCAACGTATTGACTGCGTGTGCGATCAGTAGTTTTACTAACGATGGTTGACCGGGCAATGATACTTAAGAAACGCAATAGATAACTATTAGCCAGTAAATGATCGGCGATCGTTTGGGGATTAATCTGCAGGACGCGGTTCACACAAGTCGCCAACTCTGCGTAGTGGGTATTGTTGAAAATGGGAGTTTGTTCTGAGATCGCAAGGTTACTAATCAATTCACTGGCGTAGGTTCCGGTAAAACCCATCCACACATACGACCAAGGAGTATGATCGTCAGCAACATAATAGGTTTGGTAATTAGGCTCGATTAAAAAGCCTTGCCCAGCATGGAGATGATAAGAAACACCCCTAACCTTGAAGGTACCGGATCCTGCCAAAATAAAATGGATTAGATAGTAGGGCCTCACCGCGGGTCCATACCGGTGACCAGACCTGGTGTCAGATCGGCCAACCGAAGTGATCCCTAAGCTGGTGTGTAAAGCTGGTTTTAAATCCAATGAAACGGCTTTTTCCATAAGGCGTTTACCTCCTGATATTGCCTTCAATTAATTTTCTAACTTCATTATAGCGTCGTTGGTGCCTGAGGAAGATGTTAAAATATCTAGGGGGATGATATCGGTGCAAATGATGCCAGTGAAGCAGGCTCTTAGTCAGTTGAAACGAATGATTAAGGGGAAACAAAGGGGTCAATTAACGCTATTAACCAAGAAGAAGGACCGGTCGATCATTGTTCAAAGCTATGACAACCGGTTAATCTTGCTTGAACAAGGTTACCGAGATGCACATAAGGAATATTCTTATACGGGGGCGCGTCATGTTGCCCTGGCTGCTTTCAAGCGTGAATTTCCCCGTAGTCACCAGGTTTACTTTAGTTTTAAAACAATAAACTAGCATTAATGGGGTTTGCTGTTAATTGCGGTGGTAACGATATATAATAAAAGCGCATACAATTACAAGCAATTATTATTAGAGGTGTTTTTCCATGTTCTTTATTGATACCAGCCGTAACGGGAAACCGGTTCACGACGCTATCGTTAATCAGTCACTCGATAACTATTTAATTAATGACCTACGCTTAAAGGGTCATGGCTTGATCTGCTACATTAACCAACCATCTGTTATCATTGGTGTTAACCAGAACGCTTATGCCGAGATCGATTTGCCATATCTGAAGAAGCACAAGATCGAATTGGTACGGCGGTCCAGTGGTGGTGGGGCCGTCTACCACGATTTTGGTAACCTGGTCTTCGAAAACATCGTTGTTGGCGACATGAGCAACTTCGGTGATTTCCACTTTATCGGTGATCCTGTCGTTGACGCCTTACATGACCTGGGGATTAAGTCTGCGAAGGTCAGTGGGCGAAACGATATGTCCATCGATGGTAAGAAGTTCTCCGGCATGGCGATTGTCAAGGGCAATAACTCCTTTGCGGCTGGTGGCACGGTCATGTTTGACTTGAACATGGAAGCCGCCAGTGAGGTTCTGACACCAGAGAAGGATAAGTTAGCTTCCAAAGGTGTTAAGTCCGTTGATGCCCGGGTAACCAACATTAAGCCATACTTGCCTGAAAAATACCAAAACTGGACGACAGAGGACTTTAAGAACTACCTGCTTTGTCATATGTTTGGTGTTGACTCGATGGATGACGTTGAAACCTATCATCTGACCGATCATGATTGGTCAATCATCGACCAGCGTCTTGACAAGCAATATCGAACCGACGAGTGGAACTATGGTAAGAACCCAGGCTTCAAGCACTACGTTTCTAAGCACTACCCAATTGGCACAGTATCCTTTAACTTTAACGAAAAGGATGGTGCCATTACGGCAATTAAGGTTTATGGTGACTTCTTTACGGCGGGTGATCCACACGTGGTTGAACAGCACCTCTTAGGCACTAAGTTGGATAAGAAAAGTCTGGTTAAGAGCTTGACTGCCGCTGATTTACCGGCTAACTTAGGTAAGGTTAGTCCCGAAGAACTGGCTGACCTTATCCTAGCCGATTAAGGGGGCTTTAAAATGTGGCAACGAATTGTTAATTGGTTTAAGCGGCTCTTTTCCCACCAAGCACCAGTTCACCGTGAAAATAACGGTCTCTGGTGGCAGCAGACGGATAATAACCGCGTGAAAGTCGGACTTGACAGTAAGGTGATCGATGAACTGGGTGGTGACATTACCTTCTTAGAAACACCCCAGGTGGATGAAGATATCAAGAAAGCTGACCAGTTGATCGACATTGAAGGTGGCAAGGCTGTTGAAACCTTTAAGTCACCGGTGACTGGCAAGATCAGCAAGGTCTATGAAGGCTACCAGGATGATCCAACGACCCTGACCAAGGCCCAGAATCCACTATTAGTTGAAATCACGACTGCTTAAGAATCAGGCTACTCATCAATTGGTGAGTAGCCTTTTTTAATGGATTAGTATCTTGGTTGAATGTGTGTTAAGATACTATTGGTATCGCTCCGTTAGTTCAGTTGGTAGAACATTCGGGTCACAGCCGAAAGGTCACGGGTTCGAGTCCCGTACGGAACATTAATAAAGAACTGGATAAAACAGTAAGCCGTGATATAACGGCTTTTTTCATTTTAAAGAGTAGTTGGAAATAGCCTTTAATTGTATTGCCTGCACACACATTGCACACATTATAAATTATCCAATGCCTTAACAATTGCTTGATCAGTTTCGTCTTTGTATTCATCAATAAGATAAGCATATACTTTACTAGTTGTCGCTGTACTACTGTGGCCTAGTCGCTTACTAATTGCGTACAGATTAATTCCGTTTGCTAATAGGAGAGCTACATGGCTATGTCTGAGTGAATGAAAATGAAATCCTCGGCGATGAATTTTTAAGTCACTAAGAATAGCTCTAAGTGTCTTATTAACAGCATTACTGGTAGGGATAGTTCCGTTTTGATTAATAAAAACCATTGTACTTGGTGCATTTACTTTTAATCGTTTTAAGACTTGTACTAATTTGCGATTAATCTTGATTTTACGGATTGATGATTCATTCTTGGTGGGTTTAAAACAGTGATTAATTGCATCCCATGATTTGTTGATATTAGTTGTGGCATGGATAAAATCAATATCATTCCATGTTAGTCCTTGAATTTCAGATAATCGCATACCTGTATAGATTGCTGTAAGAATCATATAACGGCTTGTATAACGACGAGAAGTAATTTTCTTTGAAGAAGTTGTCTCAATCAGCCTGTGAATCTCATCAAGGTTCAAGTAGCCAACCTTAATAGTTTTAGCGGGATTAGCAACGATAGATACTTCCTTGGTAAAGTTTTTAGTAAGATAATCATCAGAAATAGCAGAATTAACTACTGCCCGAATTAAAACATTCGCTTTGGTTACACTAGATGGAGCATGAGTAACTCCAAGCTTATTGATAAATTTTTGGTATTGTTGACGGTTAATTAATTTAATATTAACGCCTGCAAATTCATGTTGAATTACTTTTTGCGTTACTTGATAGCGGTGTAAAGTAGCATAGGCAAGCTTGGCCCCTTTATAAGTCCTTATCCATGAATTGAAGTAATTAGGAAAAGTAATCGATTTGGTAATGTTAGTTCCAATTGTTAAGTTCTGCTTCTTGATCAACAACCCTTTTTCCGCTACGTTTGTATATTTAAGCCATTAATTTAATATAATGAAGGGGTTGATACCGCATGTTAAAGTTATATCAACCCCAATCCCTGGATGGTTTCAACCATCTAGGGGCTTTTACTATTTTGTAGTGTTTAAGTTGATATCATTATCAGTTAATTCCATAGTATTTAATAAATACTTTTTGTCCTGCGGATATAGTTTTAAGTAATCTTTTAAATAGACATTGATACCAATTTTTAATTCACTATATGGATCCTTATTGTCGAATAGTTGTAACGATTTTAAGACTATACCAAGGTGGCTACGTCCCTTACCTTGACGATAGTCCTCACTTGTAACACCTAATATTCCATGAAGGAGAGCATTATATTGTAGTTCATGATCAATGGAAAAGTGATTATAAATTCGACCACCATGAGCAGCAGTATTACGATAGTTTAGATATAGTGAGAGGAGATTTGACATTGCACTTTTAAGCAATGGGGTTTGCTCAATTAGATTTACATTCTGTCCTAGCATTCTTGCAACTACTAAATTCTTTTCGTTACTCTTTAGCAATCTGAACCACCAAATTAGGCTTCCAAAATTTAACTTTTTTACGATAATCCAAGGCGGTACATTCCCATGTTCTTCTCGGTAATGCTTAAATGGTTCTGAATTAGCATGAGTGATTCCATTCAATATATTTAATAGATGATCAATTGGATATAGTTCCTTATGTGCAGAATGGATATACTGACGGTGCCCTGTACGATAACATCTTCTTGATAAATATTCCGCCTGTTTGTCAGAAATGCGTTCACTCACTGTGTAAGCTATGGACTGCCTTAAGCTAAGTTCAAACGTTTCAAGTGCTGACATTACTTGGCTTCGCAAAAATCTATCAAAATTAAATAACTGATAAATATGTTCAAATGTGGTTCCTTCAATGAAACCTGCATCATCGTTTGCTTTGTCTTTCATAAAATGATATTTGTAACCATTGATTATTTCATAATACCCATAATTAATAATAGATGACTAGCCCAGTGTTCATTCTGAAATAGCAATCCACGTTGATCTTTTAACTTATTTATTTGTTGCTCAATACTGTTAAACGGTTTATCTGATTTTGACATCAGGTTAATTTCCTCCATAAAATCACAAAAGGGATGCACAATAAGTACATCCCTTTTGGTGCAGTTGCATTGCAACTACTTAACTCGATTACATACATTATCACAGATAGCAAAAGGGATGTCAATAATTAACTATATAATTTGTACTATAATGTTGCAGCTTTTTATGTCTTCAATTTAGTTGGACAAAATATTATTTCATAGAAGTTTGTGTTTTGTCTATGACGTTTCCATTTTCATCAAATGAAATAATAAAATTAGCTCCAGAATCACCTTTAACATCAGATGTATATGACCAGTCTTCAGTAACCTTGCCTAAAATATTTGTATTGGTATACCCATTTGGCTTGCCAAAAGAATCTATAACATCCTGCTTGGATGAACCGCTCTGCAATTTATCATAATCATCCAAAGTAATTTTTGAGTTTCGCTTAACTTTTAATCCTGAAATGATTTTGTTAACGGCCCGACCATCTTCAAAACCAACAGTGATGTTAGAACTAGCATCGCCGTTTTTAACATGATCCCATGTCTGTGTATCTGCCTTAACTCCTTCAATTTCTTGTGTTGAAGTATCTTCGGGCTTTTTATTAAAAATTTTTTTGGCCTCTGTCTTAGTTGTCCCATTAACTTTTGAAAGCTTTACTTTTTTATAGTTAGCATATGAAACTTTGTTAGTAGTGTTATTGTTACTGCCATTTGCTATTCCAATACCAGCAAATATTAATAAAATCACAACAATCCAAAGCCAAATACGTTTGTAGAAGGGTTTCTTTTCTACATGGGCTTTTCTGTTGTCACCCATTACCTTTTTAGCCATTTTAAATGACCTCCCATAAATTCAGCTTTTAACGTCATCAGGATTTGGACAGGATAAATGGATTCCATTTCGTAAATTAAATTGATAGTTTTTGTAGTTAAAAATCAAGCCACGTTTTTCACGATAATTATTTAGAGCCTTATGCAAGTGATTGACGCTTACATTACAATAGTCGGCAATGTTTCTGAATTCCAGATACCGTGGTTATAACAATAAATAAGATTATCTAATGATATTGCTCGTTCTATTGCTAAGGAGCAAGCCTTTTCCTCTAGCTTACAGCTGTCTTTGGTATTAACCGTTGCAATGTCGCCTACAGAAATGTCGTAATGAGCAATTTTCTTGAAGAATTTCATATTTTTTAATTGCTGATGCATATCTTAATATAAGTTCAATTCAGGAAAATGTTGTAGCATCGATCAATGTTAATTGGAATCCAAGGATACTTGCTGGCAAAATGTTCATAAGAGTACATAACCATTATTTCCGAGCCTTTTTCAAATTCTCAATAAAATTGATGATCTGTTTACGTTCAGATTCAGGAGTATCATTATCAATGTGAGCAGCAATAGTTTCGGCAGCTTTATTTTCTTCTGGGTTAGATTGGTTGTCTTCAAAGAAATAATCAATACTAACGCCAAATAAATCAGCTACTTGTTTTAGGGAAGAAAGCCTTGGCTCATCCGTATCGTGTTCCCATTTAGATAAGCGTCCTTTATTGAAGTTAGCATTTGGATTCTTTTCGTTTAACTTGTTTGCTGTTTCTTCAAGGGTAAGTTTATGTGCTTTTCTAAGTCCATGTAATTTTGTACCTAAAGACATTTTCTTCACTCCTTGTTATGGCTTTATAATAATACTCTGGTTTCTTTTTAGCAACTTTTATTAGGTAAGTCTAATAAATGTTATTGAAAGCGCAACTTAAGTGATTTATTATAATGCACGCAATCAAGTTACAACTACGCAACACAAAAAAGTGAACTTATAGTTAGAGAAAGGGTGGAGTCATAATGATCGGAATAAAAAGCCAAGGTAAGGCACAATCCAAGTTGGCTATCCTGATCAATGTTAATCATAGTATATTTAATCAAAATTAAACTGTATTAATAGCAAAAATTTCTATTATTCTGAGGCATTAATGATTCATTAATGATTAATGACGCCTTAAAATTTATGATTTCATAAAATTGGTATAGTTATTTAAAAAGTGCTTGACACTGGTAATTAAATGATTCATGATAATAATCATTAATGATTGGTCTAGTCAAAATGAGGTGTTTGTTGTGGAATCATTAATTACTGGTGGCTTGTTTGTAAAGAGTGCATTGCCACAAAGCTTGGTCAAAACGGTACGGGTGGCTCCTAATAGTAGTTTGGTATTAGTTGATTCATTGGGCTCAATGAAGATCGCTAGTTTGGCTGAGCGGGTTAATGCAAACCGGCTAAAAACACGGACTTGCCAGGATTTTAGCTACTTCCGGCTATCCTTCTACTTTAGATGGTGGCAAACACTACATTAAAGAGGGGAAATTTACCCTGAACCATGGGGTGCCGGTGGTTAGCTACGACTACTCATACGGCCCGGCCGACATGGTCCAGTCCGGGGTCAACGGCGAGCTGGTCCCGCTGGGCA
>NZ_JBFLGB010000050.1:0-11264 GCF_041859915.1 Limosilactobacillus sp. | reverse complement strand
AACGCGCCTTCCAGGCCACCGCGCGCCAGTTCGCACGGGAGGAGATGGCGCCGCGCGCGCGCGACTGGGACGAGCACGCGATCTTCCCGATTCCATCCAAAGTAAGAGATATCTTCCAGCATTTTCTTAACCTGGTCCGGTGTGTTCTTATTCTTCCGCCGTTCTAGTAGGGAGTCGAACATTGCCTTCTTGTCCGCTGCTGGGTATCCGGCCGGGTCAATGATCTTAAGACCAGTAATGTCAAAATTGTTATCACTAGCCGTCTTTTCAATATCAGCGCGCTTGCCCAACAAGATTGGCTTGACTAAGCCATCTTTTTGCAGACGAACAGCGGCACCTAAGACCCGCTTATCTTCACCTTCTGGGAACACAATCGTCTTATTTTGTCCTTTTACCTTTGCCGCAATTTCATCAAATAATTCCATTATGCAAACCTCCTCTAATGACTTAAGCATCTACTAGTTTGCTACTCGCTCGTCAACAACCGGATGGGCTGGTAGTTGCCAATCAATCGGCTCTTCTCCCATTGCCTGAAGTGCTTCATTAGTCTTAGAAAATGGTCGTGAGCCAAAAAATCCACGGTTAGCAGAAAGGGGACTCGGATGGGCCGACTCAAGCACAATGTTGGTATTAAGGTTAATCAACTTTTTCTTATCTCGAGCAGCCCGTCCCCACAGGATAAAGATGACCGGCTTAGGACGTTCAGAAAGGGCGTGAATCGCTGCATCCGTTAACCTTTCCCAACCATGACCCTTGTGGGAAAAGGCCTGCCCATCACGAACCGTTAATACCGAATTCAAAAGCAGGACACCCTGATCAGCCCATTTTTTGAGGTAACCATGGTTAACCGGTTTGCAACCAACATCATCATGTAATTCCTTATAGATATTTTTTAACGATGGTGGAACCGGTACTCCTGGCAAGACAGAAAAACTACAACCATGGGCTTGGTGTGGACCATGGTATGGATCCTGACCAAGGATAACTACCTTCACCTTATGAAAGGGTGTCCATTCAAAGGCCTCAAAAATATGATGCATTTCCGGATAAACGGTATAATGCGAATACTCTTTCTTTAAGAACTTGCGTAACTGTGCATAATACGCACTCTCAAACTGTGGTTCCAAAACACCCCACCAGTCATTATGGATTAATTGTTTCATGACTATCAGCACCTCGCTTACTATTTTAGCATATCTACTTCTCATCTGCTCATTGAAATGAAAACGCTTTGTCGGTGGGCTTTTTTTCAAATAACTGGTAAAATATTATTAAATAGGCAAAATGGTGGTGAAATTATGCGCAAATTATATCTTCGTAACCATGCCACGGATCTTCATGGCACAACCATTATCCGTGATTATCAAGGGCGGTCTTGTTACTTGCTGGTTGGCAAATGGGGAATGCGTCACGATGTCCTCTCCCTTTATGCCATCAGTGGCGCCCTGCTAGCAGAAGTCAAGCAGCAGTCGCTTGGCCTTTTACCAAAATTTTCCCTCTATGTCAATCGGCAAAAAGTGGGCACGGTCGCTAAGTCCTTAGGCTTCGTCCGGCAATTTATCTTTATCCGTGGTCTCAATTGGATTATCGTCGGCTCACCTTTAGCCGGTCGCTACCGAGTCTTTCAAGGCGGCCACCGGGTCTTTTCAATTCAACCGGTAGAAAAGACGGCCACCTACTATCATGAATTAACGGTTGATTACCAAGCTGATGAGCCTTTAGCAATTCTCGTTGCCAGCGTGCTTGATCACTGGGCTCGCCGAGGACAACGCCGCCCCAGCCGACTACGTTTTCACAATCCCCAAACATGCAGCAGTTTAGGGATGGGGATTAGTCTTCGTCACCACCATTCCAACGTTTTGTACTAAAACAACAAAGCGGTCTCCAAGAGTATCACTCACTCCTGGAGACCGCTTATTTAGTTAATAATGTTTCATTACCCGTTCAATCTCACGGCTTTGTTCACGCCGTTTGATCGCTTCACGCTTATCATACTGGTGTTTACCTTTAGCTACACCCAATAGGACTTTAGCATAACCATGTTTAATATACATTTTCAATGGGATAAGGGTGATCCCCTTATCTTGCAATGTTCCTGCTAAACGATGAATCTCTTTTTTATGCAGTAGTAGCTTACGATTACGCAATGGATCTTGGTTAAAGTAAGTACCATTATCATACTCACTAATGTGGACATTCATTAACCAAGCCTCGCCATTTCTAATCTGAGCAAAGCCATCCTTAAGGTTAACCCGGTGGGCGCGCACCGACTTAATCTCGGTTCCGGTTAGCACCAAACCGGCTTCATAGGTATCCGTCACAAAATAATCATGGCGGGCCTTTTTATTTTGGGCAATTAAATTATCATTCTTATGTCGTTGGGATCTTTTTGCCATGTTATCCCTCCATTATTTTTAATGTCAACGATGACGGCGTCCCGCTTGGTAATGATCTCGAGAATTATTATGATGCTGGCTCTGCCCACGATTAATTTGCCGATTATTAACGTGACCATTGTGGTGACCATCATGATTACGACGATGATGGCCACGATGATCATGGTTACCACCGCGACGCCGACCGCCACGACGGTCATCATGAGGTACACGAATCTTCGTAGTTGGCGTATTCTCAGGATGAACCAGCTCAAAATCGACTTCTCGTAAGTCCTTGTCAACCCGAATCAGTTTAACCTGGACTGGCTGACCAATTTGGAAAATCCGGTGTGTCTTGCGACCGATCAAGGCCAGGTGTTTTTCGGAATATTCGTAATAGTCATCATTCATCACACTGATATGAATTAAGCCTTCAACAGTATTAGGTAATTCGACGAAAAGGCCAAACTTCATAACGGAACTAACCACGGCATCAAAGGTTTCACCAATATGGTCTTCCATGTATTCGGCCTTCTTCATGCTGTCGACATCCCGTTCGGTATCGATCCCTCGTCGTTCGGTAACCGAAGTATGTTCAGCAATTTCTGGAAGCTTGTCACGCCAATGATCCTTTGACTTTTCATTCTTACCGTGTTCATGATACCACTTGATTAAACGATGAACCATGTCGTCAGGATACCGCCGAATTGGTGAAGTGAAGTGGGTATAGTATGGAGCTCCCAAGCCGAAGTGACCAACTTCCTCATCAGAATACTTAGCCTGTTGCATACTCCGCAGCATCATGACCTGAACCATCTGTTCCTCCGGCTTACCGGCAACTTCCTTCAAAACATTTTGGAGCATTTTGGGCTTAACGTTATTAATGTCACCGTGAACAGTAATGCCAAAGACGCTTAAGAAATCAAAGAACGACTTAATTCGGTCTTGATCGGGCTTTTCGTGGATCCGATAGAGAAATGGCACCTTTTCCTTAAAGTAATGCTTAGCCACGGTTTCATTAGCAGCTAGCATGAAGGACTCAATCATCCGTTCCGCCAGGCCTCGTTCCCGAAGCTTAATATCAATTGGGTGCCCCTTATCATCAACGATAATCTTAGCTTCCGGAGCATCAAAATCGATTGCCCCTCGACGATGCCGATTCTTTAACAGGATCCGGTGCAATTCCCCCATTGTTTCGAACATCGGTACAAGGTCCTTGTATTCGGCGATTGTCTTCGGGTCGTGAGCTTCCAAGATCTGGTTAACTGCCTTGTAGGTCATCCGGGCATGTGATCGCATGACGCTAGGGAAGATTCGGTGATTGACAATCTTACCCTGTTCGTCGATTTCCATTTCACAACTCATCGACAATCGATCTTCACCCGGGTTTAGGGAGCAAATCCCGTTAGATAATCGTTTAGGTAACATCGGTACTACCCGATCGGTTAAATAAACTGAGGTACCACGCTTGAAGGCTTCCTTATCCAAAGGGGTACCCGGTTTAACATAATGGCTAACGTCGGCAATATGGACGCCTAAGTGATAATGACCATTCTTCATCTTCCAAGCAACAACCGCATCGTCCAGGTCCTTGGATTCAATGGCATCAATCGTTACCAATGGTTGGTCGGTAATGTCCTTACGCCCTCGCCGTTCTTGTGGTAGGACGTGCAAGGGAATTTTATTAGCCTGCTCGAGTGCTGCCTTCGGGAACTCATGTGGAACATCATGGGCATAAATAACCGCCATGATATCGATCCCTGGTTCATCCTTGTTTCCAATCACTTCGGTTACCGCGCCCGTCAGAACCTTTGGTGATTCATCATCTGGGTAAGTAGCAATCGTAGCCGTCACAACCTGACCATCTAACGGTTTCAGGCCCTTATCCGAAACAAAGAAACGGTAAGTGTTGAGCTTCTTGTCCTTCAGAAGGATCTCCCCAATATAGTTGCCAATGGTCTCCTGCTTAAACTCACCAACTACTCGTTCGTAATTATGTTCCACGATCTTGGTAACCTGACCTTCAGGGCCTTGATCACTGCCGGGCTTCCCGGGTCGTAATACCTTAACTGCGACTTGGTCACCATTGAGGGCATGCATAGTATGGTCGGGATTGATATACATGTCCGGTAAGTCAGGATCATACTCAACGAAGCCAAAGCCCTTGTCGTTACCATGAAAAGTCCCCACCAAGGGCTCCCGCTTAATAACGGCCTCAAATTCACCCCGTTCGGTAACCCGGACTTTCTTTTCCCGTTCCAGCTTAGCAAGTGCCTGGACCACCGGAGTAAACTGGTTGCCATTATCCATACCAAAATGGTAGGCTACCCGTTCGGCAGAGTAGCTAACTCCCATGTTATCTCTTAAATACTCTAAAATTTGGTCTGCTAAATCTAATTTACTATTTGTTTTTGTCATCTGATACCTCGAATAAATTATGTAAGTAATCTAAGACGTCCGCAAAGAGTTGGCGGTGCGCCGTATTAACCGTTAGGAGGTGGGTCGCATTGGGATAAAAATGATAATCCACCGGTGTCCCTTGCGCACGCAATTGCTGGGCAAGTTGAGCACCAGAATGAGGATCAATCATCTCATCCTGACCACCTTGAGCAATGAAGAAGGGCTTTTTTAACTGCCCCAAATGAAGTGATAATTGCTTGGCCATTGCCTGAATATCGGCTAATTGATCTGGCAGGTGCTGGTCAATCCATGCTAATTTCTTTTTCTCATCATCCACTGGCAATTTAATTCGCCGGTAGTAGCGATCAGCTAACCGGGGAAAGTATTCCGGGACGTTAGAAGCTCCCCAAGTAGTAATCGGTGAAGCAAAAATTCCACCGCCAGCCAGTTGAGGATCGTTTTCCAAGGCACGGGTAGCCAATAAGCCGCCTAATGATAGGCCAAAAACGGCGATCTGGTTAATCCCACTATCACGTAAGCGACGAATTGTCAACTGGGTATCGGCCCACCAAGCATCCGTACTACCTTCTTGAATAATTCGGCAAAAGTCACCACCATGACCAGTGAAGAGTGGCCCTAATACTGTGTAGCCGTGCTGCTGCAGTTGGCGACCAAGCATCCGGACATCGTTGGTATTGCCTGAGTAGGCGTGAAGCAAGACAACCGCCTGACGACCACCTTTGAAATAAAAGGACTCTCCCGCATAGGTTTCCATTTTCTCATCCCTTCATAAAAAAGGCCCCCTGGAACTAGTCAGGGGGCACACAACTAATCTAATGTGATGATACGTAAACTAACGCCAATGCCAAGATGAAGAAAAGTGCCCCACAAATTGTCGTTACAATTTGCATGACCGCCTCAAAGCCTCGGGCCTTCCGTCGAGAAAATAGGTCTCCGGCACCACCAGTCAAGGCAGACATTGCATCATTATCGTTCTTTGCTGGCTGCATCATGACACAGGCAATTAGCACCACGCAAACAATTAAAAATAAAGTCATTAATGTGTTATACAAGGATTTTTCCTCCTAATACTTACCCACTATATCTTTAATATCATAACATAACCAGGTCTTGATTGCTACATGTCCGCTCAGTGAGCAGCATTCATGATTTGATGGTACGCCCGTTGATCTGGTGTAAAGTCGGCACGGACCAGGATCGTATCACCAGCCATTAAGCGGGTCCGGCCATTCGGAATCAGTTTATCTTCTCCCCGGTAAATCAGGGTCACAATACTATTAGCGGGCCAAGCAAAATTCTTAATTTGGCAACCATCTAACCGCGCTCCCTTGTAAATTGTCACCGGCACCGTTGCGCTGTGATCACAACGTTGGGGATGCTTACCAATGAAGGCATTAAACATTGCCGTATAAACCGGCTCACCATGCAACGCATCAACCACCAGGTAAGCAATCACCGCCACTGTTGCCAACGGCATTAAGTGCGCCAGGGAGCCCACCATTTCGGTAATTAATAAAATAGCGGTAAAGGGCGCCTTACTGATACAGGCAAAGTAACCAGCCATTGCATAAATTACAAAGTTCGGCAAATACCGACCTGGTAGTAGTCCTAATTGAGTCATCAAAGCACAATAGACTCCACCAAGCACCGCACCAAGTGTCAAGATTGGTAGGAAAATGCCCCCGGGCAGTTCAGACCCATAACTGATCATTGAAAAGACAAAGCGTAGGACGAACAAGCCCACAAAAAGTTTGAGGGACACCGGCATCACGTGCAATAGGCCGATCAGCTGATTCCCCCCACCGAGGGTCTGCGGCCAAAACCAGGCAATTGGCATTACCAATAAAAATGGCACTACGGGATAAGCAAACGGTGGCAGCCATTTCAGCTTGGCAGCCCATTCCCCCAAGTGCAGGATAACAACCTGGTAGAAGCGCCCCAAGATCCCCAGCATCAGCCCAAGGACAATCAAGTGCCAATAATACCGGGTTGGTAGCATCTGCTGGTAGGGAACATTCAATACTGGCCGTAAGCCAAAGAAGACCATTGAAACCATGTTAGAACAAAGGGCACTGACGAACGTTGCCAACCAGATGACCGGTGAAAAATTATGGTAGACCTCTTCTAAGATAAAGATCGTTGAAGCAATCGGCGCGTTAAAGGCCGCTGATAGGCCAGCCGCGGCACCACTGGCAATACTAACCTGGCGATCCAGCTGGTTAGTGTGCAGTTTTTCTGCAACTCCCTGACCAACGGTAGCACCAAGTTGAATTGATGGTCCTTCCCGACCCAGATAAAGGCCAGAACCAATTGCCAAGATTCCACCGACGAATTTACGCCAGAGAACCGGCCACCATTCTTCATCAAATTGGCTGGTTAACTGGCCTTCTACCTGAGGAATTCCTGAGCCCTTAATGTTCGGGTTACGTTGGGCCATTATTCCCAGAGCCAAAGCTAAGGCCACTGATCCTAGTGCCCAGGGTAACAACCATAATGGATGGGTATGAAAATACTGAAAACTATGGCCAACAAAAATTAATAAATGTTGGATAGTTAATCGGAAAACACTCACTACGGTCCCCGCAAGGAAGCCAATTAAGATGGCCCGAAAAAGCTGTTTAGTTTGACTGTCGTGCTCAATTTTCTGCTGCATACAATGATTTCACCCCATCAAAAGAATTAACCGTTCCATTTTATAACAAAATCAGCTAACACGCTGTGAATTTTTGCTAAGCACGGTTAGCCTTCACCTGACCATGATGACGGACTAGATAAACTACGGTTGCAATGATTAACACGGCCGCACCAACGATTACCGAAACGCGGGTATCCGGATTAATAAACATAAAAATCACAATTACAATTAGCATCAAGAAGGCAAAGTAATTTGAAAATGGGTAAAGTGGCAGCTTAAAGGGGTGGTTTGCCAGTAACTTTGGATTATTACGCCGAAACTTCAATTCAGCCAGCAAAATCACGAACCAAGGAATCATCCCCGGTAAAACGGAAGAACTAAAGACAACCACAAACATGTTTGCTGTTGATTTATTATAAACGGAGGCCACCATATCAATGATAAAGCCCAGCATGATCCCACCAGAAATACCCAGGATGGCCGCGTCGGGAACGATTCGTTTGGACAAGCGACCGAAGATTTGCGGGGCATCCCCTTCATGGGCCAGCTTAAATAGCATTCGGCTGGAGCTATAGATACCAGAATTGGCCCCAGACAGGGCTGCAGTTAACACCACAAAGTTAATAATCGAAGCGGCTGCCGTAATTCCCACCTTGGCAAAGGTTGACACGAACGGTGAGCCAACGCTACTTAATTTGTTCCACGGATAGATTGTCACGATAACGAAAATTGCGCCAACATAAAAGATAAGGATACGGAAGAGCACCGACTTCACCGACTTGACAATGGCCCGTTGGGGATTAGCTACCTCACCAGCTGAGATACCCAACAATTCAATTCCTTCATACGAGCCAACGATGATTGACATGGAGAAGAAAAAGCCTGAAATGCCACCAGTAAAGAAACCACCATGGGCCCATAAATTGTTAAAGCCGGTAGGGTGACCACCATTGCCAATCCCAAAAAAGATCACCAAGAAGCCCAGCAAAATCATAAAGATAATGGTAACGACCTTGATCATCGCAAACCAGAATTCTAATGACCCATATGCCTTGGCACTGGCTAAATTAGCTAATACCAAAAAGATAATAATAGCGATTCCAGCTACCCAGGTATGCATATGGGGCCACCAATACTTTAGGTACTCGGTTGCCGCCACCACCTCGGACATCCCCACGACGATATATTCAAAGACGTTCGCCCACTTTGCCAGGTAACCAGCCAAGGGATGAACATATTCGGTCGCATAATCCGCAAAGGAACCCGTTCCTGGATTGACATAGACCATTTCACCAAGTGCTCGCATCACGATATAAAGGATCAGACCGACAAATGCATAAGCTAACAAGACAGATGGCCCGGTCCACTTAATCGTTGAAGTAGCCCCCATAAATAGGCCGACCCCGATTGCACCACCGAGTGAGATCATCTCCATCTGTCCCGCCGTCATTGACCGCCGCAGTTGGGGTGCCTTGTCTCTCATCTTTTATCAGCTCCTTTTCCCTTTGCTTTTCAAATTATACACCAAATAAAGAAGGGGGAAGCCGCTAAAACTGCTTCCCCCTCTTTTAAGAAGATTATCTAATATTCAAGCTGTTTTTAACCAGATCCTTAACTTCCTGGTTAGTCGCGCAATTAGTAATCGCATCATTAACAACGTGACGACATTCCTTAGTATCAAGCTTGGCCATCATGCTCCGTGTTCTTAAGACTGACGTAGAAGACATCGAATAATCATCGAGCCCCATTCCCATTAACAATGGCAAGGCCCACTTATCTCCAGCCATTTCGCCACACATTGCTACTGGAATATGGTGGGCATGCCCAGCATCAATAACATTCTTCAAGAGATGCAAGAAGGCAGGATTCAGTGGTTGGTAAAGATAGGACACAGCATCGCTGCCCCGATCAGCCGCAAAACTGTACTGAATCAAATCATTCGTTCCAATACTAAAGAAGTCAACTTCCCGGGCTAATTTCTCAGCATTAATTGCCGCAAGTGGAATTTCAACCATCATCCCAAGGTGGATGTCATCACCAATCCCCGGCTGACGTTCCTGAAGCTCTGCTTTACACTCGTTAAAAATCCGCTTGGCCTGGCGCAACTCTTGAACCGTGGCAATCATTGGAAACATGATCGAGAGTGGTCCATATTGAGAGGCGCGAATTAGTGCTCGTAACTGTGGCTTAAAAATCTCGGGATGCTTCAAGCAAATTCGAATTGCCCGGTAACCAAGGAAGGGATTCATTTCCCGCGGTAAAGGTAGAAACGGCAAGGGCTTATCGCCACCAATGTCTAATGTTCGGACAACGACCCGTTTTCCTTGCATATTGACAATTACTCTTCGGTAAGCCTGAAACTGCTCATCCTCCGTTGGCAAGTGGTCACTCCCCATGTAAAGGAATTCCGACCGAAAGAGACCGATTCCATCAGCTCCCTGTTTAATAACATCATTCACATCATCGGGTGTTCCAATGTTGGCGGTGATATCAAAGCGCTGACCATCTTTAGAAATCGACGGGGCATCAATTAACTGTGCCCACTCAGCACTCTGTTCGTTAAAACCAGTGGCTTTCTGCCGATAAGCGCTAACTTGGGCAGGTGATGGATTAGTAATCACGTGACCACTCAAGCCGTCCACCACCATTAACTGACCATTTTGAATATGCTTAGTGATATCGTCAGTTCCCACCACGGCAGGAATACGAAGGGTCCGCGACATAATTGCTGCATGGCTAGTCCGTCCCCCACGGTCAGTAACGATTCCCTTAATTAATTTTGGGTTCATCTGAGAGGTATCAGATGGCGTTAGTTCGTGGGCTACGATAATCACTGGCTCAGTAATTGCGGTTAAGCTAGGCAATCTCCTACCTAACAGGTGACTAAGGGTACGCTTGGCAATATCACGAACATCAGTTGCTCGTTCTTGCATATATTCATTATCTCGCATCGCTGCTAACATATTAGCAAAGTTTCCCGTAACCTTTGAGACGGCTTCTTCCGCATTCACCCGTAGGTCATTAATTTCACTTCTAATCTGTCCTAACATTTCTGGATCAGACAAAATTGCAATGTGGGCATCAAATACATCTAGTTCCTTGTCACTAAGGCGTTTCTTAGCTTTTTCCTTGATCTGTTGAATATCTTGAATTGAAGCAGAAAATGCCCGTTGAACTCTTTGGTATTCTTGTGTCGGGTTAGTAATCTTGTGTTTTTGATATGATAAATCAGGTTCAGTTAGCAGGTAAGCTGGCGCTATTCCAATTCCATCACTAGCTGCAATTCCCTGAATGTCCTCTGACATATTATTTCCCCCTTACAGGTGTACTCGCAGGATTTCCCGAACAAATGCACTCCTGTAAATTATAACATCTTATAGGAAAGCACTACCGTTTCTTAAAACAAAAAAAGCTGTGGCCTCACAGTCACAGCTTCAGTTCTAATCCTTAATTAACGGATTAACGATTCTCGATGTCTTGACGAGCTTGTTCGCTCAGGTTGTAGAATGAGTGAATGCCCTTGTATTGGGCAACATCGCCAAGTTGGTCTTCGATCCGCATCAACTGGTTGTACTTAGCAAGACGATCAGTCCGGCTCATAGAACCAGTCTTAATCTGACCAGCGTTCGTAGCAACAACCAGGTCCGCAATCGTCGTGTCTTCAGTTTCACCAGAACGGTGTGAAACAATCGCGCATTGATTTTAATTCATAGTTCCAATGCTGGTTTTAAGAAATTTGTTCCTTTCTTTATTTTATTGGCCGGAATTATGATTTTATTCCCAAGTAAAAATATTCAAAGTAAAAAACAAGTAAACAAATGGATCAAAATCAT